>NZ_PZKQ01000001.1:0-16113 GCF_003046645.1 Escherichia sp. MOD1-EC6475
CCGCCACGACGCTCACCGCCAGTATGCGGCTGTGCATCGCCCAGCAACTGCATGTTCATCGGTTTGTTGAGAATGCGAGTGCGCGTAAAGTGTTGCAGCACTTCACCCGGCATACCTTTCGGCAGTTCGATGGTGGAGTGAGAAGCAAACAGCTTGATGTTACCAATGTAACGGCTGCTGATGTCGCCTTCGTTAGCAATCGCGCCAACGATATGACGAACTTCAACGCCATCATCACGACCCACTTCAATGCGGTACAGCTGCATGTCGCCAACATCACGACGTTCACGACGCGGACGATCTTCACGGTCGCCACGCGGGCCACGGTCGTTACGATCGCGCGGACCACGGTCATCACGGTCACGGAATTCACGTTTCGGACGCATCGGCGCATCTGGCGGAACAATCAGAGTACGTTCACCCTGTGCCATTTTCAGCAGTGCGGCTGCCAGAGTTTCGAGATCCAGTTCTTCACCTTCTGCGGTCGGCTGAATTTTGCTCAGCAGTGCACGGTATTGATCCAGATCGCTGCTTTCCAGCTGCTGCTGTACTTTAGCGGCGAATTTTTCCAGACGGCGTTTGCCCAGCAGTTCTGCGTTCGGCAGTTCTACTTCTGGAATGGTCAGCTTCATAGTACGTTCAATGTTGCGCAGCAGACGACGCTCGCGGTTCTCAACGAACAGCAGCGCGCGGCCAGCACGACCCGCACGACCGGTACGACCGATACGGTGAACGTAAGACTCAGAATCCATCGGGATATCGTAGTTAACTACCAGGCTGATACGCTCAACGTCCAGGCCACGAGCCGCAACGTCGGTTGCAATCAGGATATCCAGACGACCATCTTTCAGGCGTTCCAGAGTCTGCTCACGCAGCGCCTGGTTCATGTCACCGTTCAGCGCGGCGCTGTTGTAGCCGTTACGCTCAAGGGCTTCAGCCACTTCCAGAGTCGCGTTTTTGGTACGAACGAAGATAATCGCCGCATCAAAATCTTCTGCTTCCAGGAAACGTACCAGTGCTTCGTTTTTACGCATACCCCAGACAGTCCAGTAGCTCTGGCTGATGTCAGGACGGGTAGTCACGCTGGACTGAATGCGCACTTCCTGCGGCTCTTTCATAAAGCGGCGGGTAATGCGACGAATCGCTTCCGGCATGGTGGCAGAGAACAGAGCGGTCTGATGACCTTCCGGGATCTGCGCCATAATGGTTTCAACATCTTCAATGAAGCCCATGCGCAGCATTTCGTCAGCTTCATCCAGAACCAGACCGCTCAGTTTAGAGAGATCCAGAGTGCCACGTTTCAGGTGGTCAAGCAGACGGCCCGGAGTACCGACAACGATCTGCGGCCCCTGACGCAGGGCGCGTAATTGCACGTCATAACGCTGGCCGCCGTACAGGGCAACCACGTTTACGCCGCGCATGTGTTTAGAGAAATCCGTCATTGCTTCAGCAACCTGTACCGCCAGTTCGCGGGTCGGTGCCAGCACCAGAATCTGTGGTGCTTTCAGCTCAGGATCAAGATTCTGCAGCAGAGGTAAAGAGAATGCTGCAGTTTTTCCGCTCCCCGTCTGGGCCATACCCAGTACGTCGCGGCCATTCAGCAGATGTGGAATACACTCTGCCTGAATTGGAGATGGTTTTTCGTAACCCAGATCGTTAAGGGCTTCAAGGATAGGAGCCTTCAGGCCCAGATCTGCAAAAGTGGTTTCGAATTCAGCCATGTAGTACGTGTGCCTCAAAATTAATGGCGGCCAGTCTACATAACTCATCATGAAATTGATCAGCAATTTTCATTGAAAAGTGTGAACCGGCTCAAAGTAGGTGTATTAACGAACAACAACGCCCTCACCCGTTAAGGTGATGGCAATCAAATAAGATTACGGGCTGATGTGTACGTCAGCTATTGCTGGTCCGATTCTGCCAGGTCATCTTGGTCCTGGCCCAGGAGCGATAATTCCAACAATGCGTATCGGTGCTCAACAAAGTTATGAACGTTGTTGGCAACCGCCAGTTTGAACAGTGCCGTGGCGCTGTCCAAATCCCCCAGACTTAGGTAGTACTTACCTAAATAGAAGTTGGTTTCACTGAGATGCTCAGCGAGCGAGGTGTTATCCGTTGCGTCCGCCTTGAGCCTTTCCATTAACGTTTGTTCGCTAATGTTGCCCAGGTAGAACTCGACAATGTTCCATCCCCACTGCTCCTTGTCCGATTTTTCGAAGTGCTGTTTTAACACTTCTTTAGCCTGCTTCTCATCGAGCTTCTGCTCAGCGAGATAAAGCCACAGACTACGGAAAGGATCATTGGGATCGTCTTGATAAAACGCCAGCAGATCATCTTGCGCTAACTTGTCACGACCGCCGTAATATAATGCGATCCCGCGATTCAAGTGCGCGTAGTTGTAAGTTGGATCAAGCTCAAGTACAGAATCAAACGCTTCATAGGCAGCATCAAAATTGCCTGCCTGCGTTAAATATATGCCTAAGTAATTGAATACTTCAGGCATATCCGGTCGGATTGCCAGCGCCTGCGAAAAATCGTTACGCGCTAATGCCCTCAGACCGAGACTATCATACAACACTCCGCGCTCATATAAAAGCTGTGCGCGTTCGTCATCGGTTAAAGCCCGACTGGCAAGGATCTGTTCCATACGTGCCAGAATCACTTCCTGCTGTAAAGTCGGTTGCAATGGTACTGCGAGGACTTCACTTTTACGCCAGGAAGTATTACTGCATCCTGCAAGCGTAAGTGCTGTCGCAACGAAACACCAGCGCAAAAAAGGCTTCATTTCCCACTCCCGAAGACCACGGTTGAATGAACGTCCTGTTCCCGGTTGCTAACAAGGCGTCCTGCCTGGTTAAAAGCCCCCCGCCGCAGCGGAGGGCAAATGGCAACCTTACTCGCCCTGTTCAGCAGCCGGAGCTTCCGGTGCCGCAGCAGGTTGAGACTGCTCAGTCGCTTCTTTAATGCTCAGACGGATACGGCCCTGGCGATCAACTTCCAGAACTTTCACCGGTACTTCCTGACCCATCTGCAAGTAATCGGTCACTTTCTCAACGCGTTTGTCAGCGATTTGAGAGATGTGTACCAGACCTTCTTTACCGCCTCCGATGGCAACAAATGCACCAAAGTCAACGATACGGGTCACTTTACCATTGTAGACGCGGCCCACTTCGATTTCCGCAGTGATCTCTTCGATACGACGAATGGCGTGTTTTGCTTTCTCGCCGTCGGTCGCTGCGATCTTCACAGTACCGTCATCTTCGATTTCGATGGTGGTGCCGGTTTCTTCGGTCAGGGCACGGATAACAGAACCGCCTTTACCGATAACGTCTTTGATCTTGTCCGGGTTGATCTTGATGGTATGGATACGCGGAGCGAACTCAGAGATATCGCCACGCGGCGCGTTGATCGCCTGTTCCATTACGCCAAGGATATGCAGACGCGCACCTTTAGCCTGGTTCAGCGCAACCTGCATGATCTCTTTGGTGATACCTTCAATTTTGATATCCATCTGCAGTGCAGAGATACCGTCACGGGAACCCGCAACTTTGAAGTCCATATCGCCCAGATGGTCTTCGTCACCCAGAATGTCAGACAGTACAACGTAGTTGTCGCCTTCTTTCACCAGACCCATTGCGATACCCGCAACGGCGGCTTTGATCGGCACACCTGCGTCCATCAGCGCCAGAGAAGCGCCGCACACGGAAGCCATAGAAGAGGAACCGTTGGATTCGGTGATTTCAGATACAACACGTACGGTGTACGGGAATTTGTCCATATCCGGCATTACTGCCAGCACACCGCGCTTCGCCAGACGACCGTGACCAATTTCACGACGCTTCGGAGAACCGACCATGCCAGTTTCGCCTACGGAGTACGGAGGGAAGTTGTAGTGGAACAGGAAAGTGTCAGTACGCTCGCCCATCAGTTCATCAAGAACCTGCGCGTCACGTGCAGTACCCAGCGTTGCGGTAACCAGCGCCTGAGTTTCACCACGGGTGAACAGCGCAGAACCGTGAGTACGCGGCAGCACGCCAGTACGGACATCCAGACCACGGATCATATCTTTTTCACGACCGTCGATACGCGGTTCGCCTGCCAGTACGCGGCTACGAACAACATTTTTCTCGATAGCGTGCAGAATTTCACCCAGTTCGTTTTCGTCCAGGGTTTCGTCTTCAGCAAGCAGCGTCGCGATGGTTTCAGATTTGATCACGTCAACCTGCGCATAACGCTCTTGTTTGTCGGTGATGCGGTAAGCATCGCTCAGACGAGCTTCAGCCAGTGCAGCAACGCGTGCGTTCAGCTCTTCGTTTACCGGCTCCGGCTGCCAGTCCCAACGCGGTTTACCGGCTTCTTTCACCAGTTCATTGATGTTCTGAATAACAACCTGCTGTTGTTCATGACCGAACACTACTGCGCCCAGCATCTGGTCTTCGCTCAGCAGTTCAGCTTCAGATTCAACCATCAGTACAGCGGCTTCAGTACCCGCAACAACCAGATCCAGTTTGCTCTCTTTCAGCTCGTCCTGAGTCGGGTTCAGTACGTACTGATCATTGATGTAACCCACACGGGCAGCACCAATCGGACCATTGAACGGAATACCAGACAGAGACAGTGCTGCAGAAGCACCAATCATCGCGACGATATCCGGGTTAACCTGCGGGTTAACAGAAACTACGGTGGCGATAACCTGAACTTCGTTGACGAAGCCTTCCGGGAACAGCGGGCGAATCGGGCGGTCAATCAGACGCGCGATCAGGGTTTCGCCTTCGCTTGGGCGGCCTTCACGACGGAAGAAGCTACCCGGGATACGACCAGCAGCGTAGGTACGCTCCTGATAGTTAACGGTCAGTGGGAAGAAGTCCTGACCTGGTTTGGCTTTTTTCTGGCCAACAACGGTAACAAATACCGCAGTGTCATCCATGCTAACCATAACAGCGGCAGTGGCTTGACGCGCCATCATGCCTGTTTCCAGAGTTACGGTGTGTTGGCCGTACTGGAATTTACGAACGATCGGATTAAGCAATGTAATATCCTTTCTCTTTCTTAGACAGCACCTTAACGGCACTGGTGTTAATACCCGATCTTCTGCGCATCCTCGCGACTAATGACAACCCTAACCCAGCCTGATGTGGGTAAAGCCTCTCATTAGCCGCGCGAACCTCTGCAACGGAAGATCATTCATAGCAACAATACATTAGTTTCCAGTGAATTGCTGCCGTTAGCTTGAAAAAAGGGGCCACTCAGGCCCCTTTTCTGAAACTCGCAAGAATTAGCGACGCAGACCCAGGCGCTCGATGAGCTGGGTGTAACGTGCTACATCTTTACGTTTCAGGTAGTCGAGCAGTTTACGACGCTGAGAAACCATGCGCAGCAGACCACGACGGCTGTGGTGATCTTTTTTGTGCTCTGCAAAGTGACCCTGCAGGTGGTTGATCTGTGCAGTCAGCAGTGCTACCTGAACTTCGGTAGAACCGGTGTCGTTTTCACCACGACCAAACTCAGAAACGATTTTAGCTGTTGCTTCAGTACTTAGAGACATTTTAAAACTCCAAAGTATATAGAATGAAAGGACGCCGATCTCTAATTCAGCGATCCCAGTGTACGTCACGTAAAGTGTTAAACAATTTACGTGACGTTAAGCGGCAGTATTCTACTCGTAGCGACCTGTTATCGCAAGACGGTTAACATTACGCCGGGTATTCAACCACCAGGCGACGAGGCGCGACGCGGCCTTCATCGTCAATTTCGCCCATACCGATAAACTTACCGTTCTCACCTTCTGTAACACGAACCAGTCCTTCCAGCGGCGCACCAGATGTACGAACCGGGTTACCATTTTTGAAGTAAACAGAAGACGTTAACGGAAGATTCACCACCGGATAGTCCGAAGCTGGACTGTCCATTGGCATCAGTAATGGATCAAGTAACTCCGCAGCCGGAATATCCTGCTGTTCAGCTTGCTCAACCAGTTCACGCAGATGTTCCAGGGTCACCATCCGTTCGACTGGATATTTACTTACTGTCAGACGGCGCAGGTAAATAACATGCGCGCCACAGCCAAGTTTTTCACCCAGGTCGTCAATGATGGTGCGGATATAGGTGCCTTTTGAGCAATGAATTTCCAGCTCCAGCTCATTGCCTTCATGACGAATAAACAGCAATTCATAAACGGTAATCGGACGCGCTTCGCGTGGGACTTCAATACCCTGACGCGCGTACTCGTACAGTTTTTTGCCCTGATATTTCAGCGCCGAATACATCGAAGGGATCTGTTCGATATCGCCACGGAAAGTATCCAGTGCTGCCGCCAGTTGCTCTGCACTAAAGGTTACCGGACGCTCCTCAACGATTTGTCCGTCAGCGTCGGAAGTATCGGTACGCTGCCCAAGACGCGCAATCACCCGATAGCGTTTGTCGGAGTCCAGCAGATACTGGGAAAACTTCGTCGCTTCCCCGAGGCAAATCGGTAACATGCCGGTCGCCAGCGGGTCCAGCGCGCCGGTGTGTCCGGCACGGTTGGCGTTATAAATGCGTTTCACTTTTTGCAGCGCATCGTTGCTGGACATGCCCTGCGGTTTATCCAGCAACAAAACGCCGTTAATGTCGCGACCGCGACGACGAGGACGACTCATTAGTCCTCCTTGCTGTCGTCCGGGTTAACACGACGTTCTTCGTCATGTTTGACCACGCTGGTCACCAGGTTTGACATACGCATCCCTTCAACCAATGAGTTGTCGTAGAAGAAGGTTAGTTCCGGGACGATACGCAGACGCATCGCTTTGCCCAGCAGGCTGCGGATGAAACCAGAGGCTTCCTGCAACGCTTTGATGCCCGCTTTTACCGCATCTTCATCTTTGTCGTTGAGGAAAGTGACATACACTTTGGCATACGCCAGGTCACGAGACATTTCGACACCGGAAACGGTGGTCATCATGCCCAGACGAGGATCTTTAATTTCGCGTTGCAGGATGAGAGCGATCTCTTTTTGCATTTCCTGCGCTACGCGCTGCGGGCGACCAAATTCTTTCGCCATAATAAATTCTCCTGACAAAAAAGGGGCCATAAGCCCCTTTTTAAAATTAATTTCAGGTGGAAGGGCTGTTCACGTAGGCCTGATAAGACGCGCCAGCGTCGCATCAGGCAACGGCTGCCGGATGTGGCGCAAACGCCTTATCCGGCCTACACCCAATCAGCCTTAGGCAATCGTACGCTGAATCTCGATGATTTCGAATACTTCGATCACATCGCCAGTGCGGACGTCGTTGTAGTTCTTAACGCCGATACCACATTCCATACCGTTACGGACTTCGTTAACGTCATCTTTGAAGCGGCGCAGGGACTCCAGCTCGCCTTCGTAGATAACCACGTTGTCGCGCAGAACGCGGATCGGGTTGTGACGTTTAACCACACCTTCGGTAACCATACAGCCTGCGATGGCGCCGAATTTCGGTGATTTGAACACGTCACGCACTTCTGCCAGACCGATGATCTGTTGTTTCAGTTCCGGAGACAGCATACCGCTCATCGCCGCTTTAACTTCATCAATCAGGTTATAGATGACGGAGTAGTAACGCAGATCCAGGCTTTCAGCCTCAATCACTTTACGCGCAGAGGCATCAGCACGAACGTTGAAGCCAACCAGAATCGCGTTGGATGCAGCCGCCAGGGTCGCGTCGGTTTCGGTGATACCACCTACGCCAGAACCGATGATCTTCACTTTAACTTCGTCAGTAGACAGTTTCAGCAAGGAATCGGAAATCGCTTCCACAGAACCCTGAACGTCAGCCTTCAGTACGATGTTCACTTCATGAACTTCGCCTTCGGTCATGTTGGCGAACATGTTCTCGAGTTTAGATTTCTGCTGACGCGCCAGTTTAACTTCACGGAATTTACCCTGACGGTACAGTGCAACTTCACGTGCTTTTTTCTCGTCACGAACAACGGTAACTTCGTCACCCGCAGCCGGAACACCGGACAGACCAAGGATTTCCACCGGAATGGACGGACCTGCTTCCAGCACTTCCTGACCCAGTTCGTTACGCATTGCACGAACACGACCGTATTCGAAGCCACACAGAACGATGTCGCCCTTGTGCAGAGTACCTTCACGTACCAGTACAGTTGCAACCGGACCACGACCTTTATCGAGGAAGGATTCGATGACCGCACCGCTCGCCATCCCGTTACGCACAGCTTTCAGTTCCAGGACTTCAGCCTGCAGCAGGATCGCATCCAGCAGTTCGTCGATACCTGTACCCGCTTTTGCAGATACGTGTACGAACTGGCTTTCACCGCCCCACTCTTCCGGCAGAATGCCGTACTGGGACAGTTCGTTCTTAACGCGATCTGGATCGGCTTCTGGCTTATCGATTTTGTTCACAGCAACCACAACCGGCACACCCGCCGCTTTCGCGTGCTGGATTGCTTCAATGGTCTGCGGCATTACGCCGTCATCTGCAGCGACAACCAGAACTACGATATCCGTTGCCTGTGCACCACGTGCACGCATTGAAGTAAACGCGGCGTGCCCCGGGGTGTCCAGGAAGGTGATCATGCCGTTTTCAGTTTCAACGTGGTATGCACCGATGTGCTGGGTAATGCCGCCTGCTTCGCCAGAGGCCACTTTCGTTGAACGAATGTAGTCCAGCAGAGAAGTTTTACCGTGGTCAACGTGACCCATAATGGTCACGACCGGCGCGCGCGGTTCAGCCGCAGCCCCCGTGTCACGGTCGCTCATTACCGCTTCTTCCAGTTCGTTTTCACGACGCAGGATAACTTTGTGGCCCATCTCTTCGGCAACCAACTGTGCGGTTTCCTGGTCGATGACCTGGTTGATGGTTGCCATTGCACCCAGTTTCATCATCGCTTTGATAACCTGAGAGCCTTTAACCGCCATCTTGTTCGCCAGTTCGCCAACGGTGATGGTTTCGCCGATCACCACGTCACGGTTAACGGCCTGAGCTGGCTTCTGGAAGCCCTGCTGCAGTGAAGAACCTTTGCGTTTTCCGCCTTTACCGCCACGAACCGCTGCACGCGCTTCTTCACGATCGGCTTTAGATTCTGAATGTTTGTTGCCTTTCTTCGGACGAGCGGCTTTCGCGTTACGACCACGGCCACGACCGCCTTCGACTTCACGATCGCTTTCGTCTTCTGCCTGGCGAGCATGTTGAGAGGTTGTAACGTGATAATCGCTGGAATCTTCGGTCGGTTCCGCGCTATCAGTCCATTTGTTTTCTTCCGCCATACGACGTGCTTCTTCAGCAACGCGACGTGCTTCTTCTTCGAGTTTACGACGCGCTTCTTCTTCAGCTTTACGCTTGAGCTCTGCAGCTTCCTGCTCACGGCGGGCTTTTTCAGCCTGGGCGTTTTTAGTCATATCGTCTTGTTGATTGCTCACTTTGTCTTTTTCCGCAGCTTCACGTTTCGCTTGTTCAGCGGCTTCACGTTTAGCTTGTTCTGCGGCCTCACGTTCAGCTTTTTGTTGCGCCTCGCGTTTGGCCAATTCTTCTGCCTCACGACGGGCTTGCTCTTCCGCTTCACGCTGCGCTTGCTCTTCCGCTGCAAGGCGTTCAGCCTCTTGCGGATCGCGTTTCACAAAGGTGCGTTTCTTGCGGACTTCGATTTGTACCGATTTGCTTTTTCCACCGGTACCAGGAATGTTAAGGGTGCTACGTGTTTTACGTTGCAGCGTTAATTTGTCCGGTCCTGAATTTTTCTGATTCAGGTGGTCAATTAAAGTCTGTTTCTCTTGTGCAGTCACAGAGTCGTCAGCAGACTTCCGGATACCTGCATCAGCAAATTGCTGTACCAGGCGTTCCACGGAGGTCTGTCGCTCTGCGGCCAGCGTTTTAATCGTTACATCTGTCATGCTGTTCCTTCCTGCTACAGTTTATTACGCTTCGTCACCGAACCAGCAAATATTACGGGCAGCCATAATCAGTGCTCCGGCTTTTTCGTCGGTCAACCCTTCGATATCAGCCAGATCATCAATGCCCTGTTCGGCGAGATCTTCCAGCGTACAAACGCCACGGGCGGCCAGTTTGAATGCCAAATCACGATCCATCCCTTCAAGGTTCAGCAGATCGTCAGCCGGTTTGTTATCACCGAGGCTTTCTTCCTGGGCCTGTGCAATGGTGGCCAGTGCATTTTTAGCACGCTCGCGCAGTGCTTCAACAGTCGGCTCATCAAGGCCTTCAATTTCCAACAGCTCTTTCATCGGCACATAGGCCAGTTCTTCCAGCGTCGAGAAGCCTTCTTCTACCAGGACAGTGGCAAAGTCTTCGTCAATGTCGAGATAACGGGTGAAGGTATCGATCGCTGCGTGTGCTTCCGCCTGATGTTTAGCCTGCAGGTCGTCAACGGTCATTACGTTGAGTTCCCAACCACTCAGCTGCGAAGCCAGACGCACGTTCTGACCGTTACGGCCAATTGCTTGCGCCAGATTACCAGCTTCAACGGCGATATCCATGGTGTGTTTATCTTCATCCACCACGATAGAAGCAACGTCTGCCGGTGCCATCGCGTTGATCACGAACTGCGCCGGGTTATCATCCCACAGGACGATATCGATACGCTCGCCGCCGAGCTCGGTGGAAACTGCCTGAACACGGGCACCGCGCATACCGACACAAGCACCTACCGGATCGATACGTTTATCGTTGGTTTTCACCGCGATTTTCGCACGAGAGCCCGGATCGCGAGCTGCAGCTTTAATTTCAATCACTTCTTCGCCGATTTCCGGCACTTCAATGCGGAACAGTTCGATCAGCATTTCCGGCTTGGAACGGGTTACGAACAGCTGCGCGCCACGCGCTTCCGGGCGAACGGAATAAAGTACGCCACGAACGCGGTCGCCAGGGCGGAAGTTTTCACGCGGCAGCATGTCTTCACGCAGGATGACAGCTTCAGCATTGTTACCCAGATCCAGAGAGATATTATCGCGGTTTACTTTTTTCACCACGCCAGTGATGATTTCACCTTCGTGTTCACGGAACTGATCAACAACCATCGCGCGTTCGGCTTCACGAACTTTCTGCACGATAACCTGTTTTGCCGTCTGGGTCGTAATGCGGTCAAAGGTGACAGACTCAATCTGATCTTCAACGTAATCGCCCAGGTTCAGGCTTTCATCTTCAAAACGCGCAGCTTCAAGGGTGATTTCTTTAGTCGGCTGAGTGACTTCATCAACTATCAGCCAGCGACGGAAGGTGTCAAAATCACCGCTTTTGCGATCGATCTGTACGCGGACGTCGATCTCTTGTTCATATTTTTTCTTGGTTGCTGTAGCCAATGCGCTTTCCAACGCTTCGAAAATTTTCTCGCGAGGCAGCGCCTTTTCATTGGAGACGGCTTCAACTACAGCCAAAATTTCTTTGTTCATCGCGGGGTTTTCACCTCATCCAGACTATTAAAAGTGGGGAACCAGGTTCGCCTTCTGGATATTACTCAGCGCGAACACTTCATCTTTACCTTCGACGGTAACTGTGATCATTTCACCGTCTACCGCTTTGATAACGCCCTGCCATTTACGACGGTTTTGTACCGCCATACGGAGAACCAGAGTCACCTCTTCTCCGACGAAACGGGCGTAGTGTTCAGCCGTGAACAGTGGGCGATCGAGACCCGGTGAGGAGACTTCCAGGTTATAAGCAACGGTGATGGGATCTTCAACATCCAACACGGCACTTACCTGGTGGCTCACATCAGCACAATCATCAACATTGATGCCATCTTCACTATCAATATAGATGCGCAGTGTGGATGTGCGACCGCGAATAAACTCGATGCCAACCAGTTCAAAACCCAGGGCCTCAACTGGCGCAGTAATCATCTCTGTTAATTTTTGCTCTAATGTGGACAAGCCCACCCCCAAGACATAAAAAAAGGGCCTAAAGCCCAGTTATTCTGTAGTCAGATAACAAAAAACCCCGATAAATCGGGGCTTTATATAACTGAACCCTATAACCGCAAATGCGGTCTGGAGCACTTTCCAGAAGGATTTTTTCAAATCCCACTACGAAGGCCGAAGTCTTCACAGTATATTTGAAAAAGAACTCTAAGGGAAAGTGGTTGCGGGGGCCGGATTTGAACCGACGACCTTCGGGTTATGAGCCCGACGAGCTACCAGGCTGCTCCACCCCGCGCCTGAAACGTGGCAAATTCTACTCGTTTTGAGTAAAAAATGCAAATACTGCTGGGATTTGGTGTACCGAGACGGGACGTAAAATCTGTGGTCATTATAGTGATCCACGCCACATTTTGTCAACATTTATTGCTACTCACGTGAATGGATATCCAGTTCACTTTCATTGATTGAGTAATTTCTACCTCACCTTACTTCTCTTAAACGCACTATTTTACAAAAAACGCACTAAACTCTTCCGGTCTCCGATAAAAGATGATTAAATGAAAACTCATTTATTTTGCATAATAATTCAGTGAGAGCGGAAATCCAGGCTCATCATCAGTTAATCAAGCAGGGTGTTATTTTATGACGACGATTCTCAAGCATCTCCCGGTAGGTCAACGTATTGGCATCGCTTTTTCTGGCGGTCTGGACACCAGTGCCGCACTGCTGTGGATGCGACAAAAGGGAGCTGTCCCTTATGCATATACTGCAAATTTGGGTCAGCCAGACGAAGAGGATTATGATGCGATCCCTCGTCGTGCTATGGAATACGGCGCGGAGAACGCTCGTCTAATCGACTGCCGCAAACAACTGGTGGCGGAAGGCATTGCCGCTATTCAGTGTGGTGCTTTCCATAACACCACTGGCGGCCTGACCTATTTTAACACCACGCCGCTGGGTCGCGCCGTGACTGGCACCATGCTGGTTGCTGCCATGAAAGAAGACGGCGTTAACATCTGGGGTGATGGCAGCACCTATAAAGGAAACGATATCGAACGTTTCTATCGTTACGGTCTGTTGACCAACGCGGAACTACAAATTTACAAACCGTGGCTTGATACTGACTTTATTGATGAGTTAGGCGGTCGTCATGAAATGTCTGAATTTATGATTGCCTGCGGTTTCGACTATAAAATGTCGGTTGAGAAAGCCTACTCCACCGACTCCAATATGCTTGGTGCGACGCACGAAGCGAAGGATCTGGAATACCTCAACTCCAGCGTCAAAATCGTCAACCCGATAATGGGTGTGAAATTCTGGGATGAGAGTGTGAAGATCCCGGCAGAAGAAGTCACGGTACGTTTCGAACAGGGTCATCCGGTGGCGCTGAACGGCAAAACCTTTAGCGATGATGTGGAAATGATGCTGGAAGCCAACCGCATCGGCGGTCGTCACGGCCTGGGCATGAGCGACCAAATCGAAAACCGTATCATCGAAGCGAAAAGCCGTGGTATCTACGAAGCTCCGGGGATGGCGCTACTGCATATCGCTTATGAACGTCTGCTGACAGGTATTCACAACGAAGACACCATCGAGCAGTATCACGCGCATGGTCGTCAGTTGGGTCGTCTGTTGTATCAGGGACGTTGGTTCGATTCCCAGGCATTGATGCTACGTGACTCTCTGCAACGCTGGGTTGCCAGCCAGATTACAGGTGAAGTTACCCTGGAGCTGCGTCGCGGGAATGATTACTCCATCCTTAATACCGTCTCTGACAATCTGACTTACAAACCAGAACGTCTGACGATGGAAAAAGGTGACTCGGTGTTCTCGCCAGATGATCGTATCGGTCAACTGACCATGCGCAACCTGGATATCACCGATACTCGCGAGAAACTTTTCGGTTATGCCAAAACGGGTCTGCTCTCATCTTCTGCCGCTTCAGGCGTACCGCAGGTTGAGAATCTGGAAAACAAAGGCCAGTAATTCGACGTTAACCCTGCCCATCAAGGGCGGGGTTATCTGGATTTCCTCTGTCAAATCTTTTCTTATAATGCCATGCGCATTATGCAAAGATGAAAGATGAGATAAACAATGAGATTGAAAATAGGGAAGGCGACTCGCAATAAATCTTATAGTCGCCTTCATATGAGTAAAATATTCTCTTTATCGATTTCACCGATGACATTATTACGTCATCCTGTGTCAGGAACCGATCTTCGCACTTATAGCTGACGCTGTTCCAGACTGCTATATATTGCCTTTATTTCATTTTTTACGCCTTCGCCACGGTACACCAAAGACGTATCGTATCGTTGATATTTATCTTCCCGCGCGGCACTGAACCAGTTAAAAGATCCGACGCACAGCAGCTCTTCATCCTCAATCACAATTTTGCTGTGGACACGATTAACCAATTTCGTAGCGATGCCCATATTATTGAGCTTTTCAACAGCATCATTCAGCAGATGTCGTTTCTCCTGACGCTTACCATCATCGACATGCGCTATATTGCAGTTTTTATCCGTCACCACGGTAATATCAATGCCCCGGGAACGGGCCAGAGCCATTGACGCCAGAAACCCGGTTTGCTCCTCTTTTTGCCAGGATAACCAGGGAGAAATGATCGTTATTTTCTTTTGAGCCCCGGCAAGAGCCTTATTCAAAAATGCATCATGCTGCTCCACACCATGCAGCGTTGAAATCTGTGCATTTGCGGAACTTAAATCTTGTCGTTTCTGAAACTCAAATTGCAACGCATTGTTGTCTGAAGCAAACAGATATGTAGCCAGTAATCCTCGCGGCGAGGAAGCCGGCTGCATCTCAATAAGATCCATATCCCCAAAAACCAGAAAACTATCTTTCGCACGCGAGACTGCGACATTGAGGATGCTGCTATTGCTATCAATAAACCGCCCATCCTCATGTTTTGAATAGACCGTAGAGAAAAGAACTATCGCCCTCTCCGCCCCCTGCAAGGAATGCACAGTTCCCACGGTCAGCGAATCATCTTCGTCACTGCAATTAATCTCCAGCTTACGCAATGACGTCTTGATGGCATTAACCTGTGCCGAAAATGGCGTCACAATGCCAACGACTTTATACAACGGTTCCCCGTAATGGCGTTCTATTTCTTCCTTATGAGCCACCAGCCATGCTGCAATTGTTTCAGCTTCGAGGGAGTTGTAACGGCTACCTCCATTTGGCTTCATACCCCTGCCGTCAATATGCAGATACCCCATTGCCGGGAAAATCGTTTCTTTTTCCACCCCTCTTTTGGGCTGCAACTTACCGTGATAGCAAAGTGAGTTACAGTAGCCAATGATGTTATCGAAACAGCGACGATGCTCATACAGATACATTCCGCGCTCGAACTTGGAATCATACTGATAGCGAGAATTGTATTGAGCAACCTTCATCACGCTGCCAGATGCCGCACTTTTTCCAGACTCACACACATGAGAATATGCATTCATTAACTCTTCCTGAGTGACGCCAGGAAGAATGTTATCCTCCAGCATATTGCCTATATCGGTGATGGGCAGACAATTCCAGATAGGTGCTATTTGTTCCGTATCGCCTATTACCAGAGATTTCTTCGCCAATGCAAATGAGGCCGCAGCAACCTCCGGGAGCACCTGCCCCGCTTCATCAACAATCAGTAAATCGGCAAAGTTATATAAATAATGATTATCAGGTTTTCCGTCCCTGCCGAAAGATTTTTTCCTGCTCATATGGTAAGGCAACATGTAGCAGGTCATCACCACACAAGGGGTAAGTTTCATTCTTCTTAACCAACGAGCCTTAACGCTAATTGCCTCATTGAGTCCTTTTTCTTTTTGCAGATTATTGATAGCCGCCATATCCATCAGCCAACGCCCCTCCCAATAATGGGTCGCTAACAAGAACGCTGGAAAACGGATCTGCGTATCGGCAAGCTCGTCTGCTCCGGCCAGGTTCAATTCATCATCCCCCCTGTAACCCAGAGTATAAGTCAACTCGCGCCATTGGTTTGCTGCTTCCATTTCGCGTCGGGCTATGTCCTGCGCAAAATTGATGTTCTGTTGGCACTCCACCTGCTCTTTTTGCGTTTTAGCAATCAAACCATCAATAAATTCATCAATATCTTCGGGATAATTTCCCTGGAACGATGTCATTCTTGCGCCGAATGTAGAGTCCAGGAAGAGATTAATCTGGCAATGGCGTTTAGTACGAACAGCAGGAAGCCATGACAAAATCGCTAGACTGGCCCCCTGAAC
>NZ_PZKQ01000010.1:0-29608 GCF_003046645.1 Escherichia sp. MOD1-EC6475
ATTCGGCGGTAGTTAAGCGTAATTGATCAGCGATAAGTCTTTGGCTCAACGCGGATGTCAGGTTTTCAATGGTATCGCTATCTGCAAGTTGTGCAATTTTATTGCTATTAATGTTCATCGTTGTTTGTCCACGCTATTAGCTGCAAAGGTGATTTGCCTTTTTTGTATGTTCTATCACTATAATAAAAATCAAATTTATAAAGCCGATTATTCTGAAAATATATTTAAGATTAAAACACAGCTTTCTTTAATCTTTTTATTGTCTTTTTGAGTTAAATTTGCTGAAGATTTTGTTTCTAGCTGACTGATTTTAATTGTTTTATAACAATCAGTATGATTCTTATTTGTCAATTATAAAAATAGCAACCAGACTTAATAAGTCAAACCAAACGCAATTAAGGAGTTAGTATGAAATTTCAGGCCATTGTATTAGCAGGTTTTCTTGTCATGCCTTATGCGTTAGCGGATGACCAGGGCGGCTTAAAACAGGATGCTGCGCCACCACCGCCACATGCAATAGAAGACGGCTATCGCGGAACTGATGATGCAAAAAAAATGACCGTTGATTTTGCGAAAACTATGCATGATGGTGCCTCAGTTTCATTACGTGGTAATTTGATTTCCCACAAGGGTGAAAATCGTTACGTTTTTCGCGATAAGAGTGGTGAAATTAATGTTGTTATTCCTGCTGCCGTTTTTGATGGACGACAAGTTCAGCCTGACCAGATGATCAACATTAGCGGGAGTCTGGATAAGAAAAGCACCCCAGCCGTGGTTCGGGTCACACATCTGCAGAAATAGTCACAAAAATAAATGCGTCTGATGGCCCAATCAATTGGGGCATCAGGCTTTGCTGTTTATGTTATTTGCCTCTGTTTTATGGCGCAAAGAAGAGATAATTTACAGAATTAAACACTTTTTTATCTGCTTATTTTGTTTTAAATCACAACGTTATCTTTAACGTCGTCCCAGATTAGGATTTCTATTAAAATATTGACGTAATTTTTCTTTTCTCTCGGTAGAATACCGCGCACAAGGAACTGTGAAAAAGGAGTGGCAATGATCAAGAAGACAACGGAAATCGATGCCATCTTGTTAAATCTCAATAAGGCTATCGACGCCCATTACCAATGGCTGGTGAGTATGTTTCACAGCGTGGTAGCGAGAGATGCCAGTAAGCCAGAAATTACGGATAACCATTCTTATGGACTGTGCCAGTTCGGTCGCTGGATTGATCATCTGGGGCCACTCGATAACGATGAATTACCTTACGTTCGGCTAATGGATTCTGCCCATCAACATATGCATAACTGTGGTCGGGAATTAATGTTGGCTATTGTCGAAAATCGCTGGCAGGACGCTCATTTTGATGAATTTCAGGAAGGGTTACTTTCTTTTACGGCAGCATTAACCGATTACAAAATTTATTTACTGACGATTCGTAGCAATATGGATGTTCTGACTGGATTACCTGGTCGTCGGGTTCTTGATGAATCTTTTGATCATCAATTACGTAATGCTGAACCACTGAATCTCTATTTAATGCTGCTGGATATAGACCGATTTAAATTGGTTAATGATACCTACGGGCATTTAATCGGTGATGTGGTATTACGCACCCTGGCAACTTACTTAGCTACCTGGACACGTGATTATGAAACGGTTTATCGCTATGGCGGCGAAGAATTTATTATCATTGTCAAAGCTGCTAATGATGAAGATGCCTGTCGTGCCGGAGTACGCATTTGCCAGTTAGTCGATAACCATGCAATCGCACATTCTGAAGGGCATATCAACATAACCGTGACCGCAGGTGTGAGCCGTGCGTTTCCTGAAGAACCGCTGGATGTGGTCATCGGAAGAGCAGACCGGGCAATGTATGAGGGTAAGCAAACCGGAAGAAATCGCTGCATGTTTATTGACGAACAAAACGTGATTACTCGAGTTTAAGCGCCGTTTAACATTCATTGAGAAAAATAATGCTACTGTGTCAATGATCCGTTACCAGTGCAGAGAAACGCCTGTTAGCGCAAAAGTAAAAACACAAATCTATCCATGCAAGCATTCACCGCCGGTTTACTGGCGGTTTTTTTTCGCCGTCAGAAAAATCAGGCCCCTTGTACACAATTGTAACAAGGGGCCGGTTAGGTGAGGGATTATCTCCGTTCATTAGTCATCCCATTTGTGGCTGAAATACGCGGCCAGAAAGCCAGAAAATAAAATTATTCCCAGCACAGCTATAAAAACATTCATATTACCCAGCATTATTTGCCTCCGTTTATGGTGTGGTGTGTTTCCTCTCTTACCTTAATTTTCATCTCAATGAGAAAGATATTAGCAGAGGTAACCTAAACGAAGGCTGAATTAGAGGGTTAATGTGATGAGGAGCGGCTGTTTTTCCGATATTGTGAAGGGGATAATAAAAAACGCTGGTGAAAATGATGACGCAGTAAAGATGAATTACCAAACCCCGTCAGCTCGGCAATTTTATCGATGCTAAACGACGAATTTTGCAGATAATCCTCCACTCGCATTAATCGCTCATTGAGAAGCCAGCGGGCGGGTGTCATACCCGTTAAGGCGACAAAACGTCTTAAAAAAGTACGTTGACTCATATTCACTCGTCCGGCGAGAGAGGCAACGGTATGCGTTTGTGCCAGATTTTGCTGTAAAAAGTTGAATAATGCGCCTAACGTATGGCTTTCACGCGGCGCAGCCATCGGGCGTGTCAGGTTTTGTGGTTGCTCACCGTGGCGATGTGGCTGAATGACCAGCCGCCGGGCGACATTATTAGCAATTTCGTGACCATAATCTTTGCGCACGATATGTAAGCACAGATCGATCCCTGCTGCGCTTCCGGCGGATGTCATCACTTGTCCTTCATCCTGATATAACACATTGTCACTTACGTGAATTGAAGGGTAACGATGCTGGAGTTGTTCAGTGTAGCGCCAGTGGGTGGTCGCTTTTCGCTGGTGAAGAAGGCCTGCGGCGGCAAGGACAAATACGCCCGAGCATATCGATACCAGACGACTACCGCGTTGATGTGCTTCGCGCAACGCCTGACATAGTACTTCTGGTACTGTTGCATCTATACCGCGCCAGCCTGGAATAATAATCATATCGGCTTCAGTCAGTAGCTCCAGCCCGCCATCCGCAACTACGTGGATCCCGCCAGTAGCTTGCAGCGCGCCGGGTTCTACCGCCGCAACAGCAAACCGATACCAGTTATCGCCGAGTTCCGGGCGTGGCAGACCGAAGATTTCAACGGCTACACCGAATTCAAAAGTACAAAGCCCGTCATAGGCCAGCACAGCGACTAGCGGTCGTTGTACTGTTGTCATCATTTTGCTTTTTTCTGGCATATCGGAAGGCGGTCAGTGAAAGGTTGATTGGTTACATTATTGTTAACACAACAACCCAAAAGGAAAAAGCAATATGCGTTATGTCACTGAATTTACCGCAGCGATGCCAGAAGCTGCCGAAGCTCATTTTCTCGCGCGTTTGAGTGTCGAAACGGATTGCGCCGATGTTCATGACTCGCTGGCCTACATTGGCGATGATTTCGTTTTGCTGCATGTGGTCGGGCGTGAAGAGGATTTCGCCCGTCGGCATGTCCCCGGCGCGATTCATCTGCCCCATAAGCAAATGACCGAAGATAGAATGGCTCAATGGTCGGAAGATACTCTGTTTGTGGTGTATTGCGCGGGGCCACATTGTAACGGCGCAGACCGTGCGGCACTCAAACTGGCTCGGTTAGGAAGGCCAGTTAAAATCATGATCGGCGGGGTAACCGGCTGGGAAGATGAAGGCTACGCCTTTGCAACAGGAAAATAATGAGTCAAGCCGTGCCGTTAAGGCACGGCAGTGAGTCAACAAAGAACCGGCTGTCCCCAGGGTCTTGCGTGAATGCCTTTTAACATCAGCACCCACGCAGCAATGATCGCCAACGCTAAGATGACAAACAGCGAGGACGGCGGCAGGCTGGTGAGCACTACGCCACTCACTAATGGGTTAATCGCTGCACCAAGCCAGCCTAAAGACTGGGCGGAAAAATAGCTGGCTTTCATCCCTGATGGTGCAATATGGTCAATCAACATATATTCGCCAGGGGCATAAATGATTTCGCCAAGAGTAAACACGGCGGCTGAAATTCCCCAAAGTAGCAGGCTGTTGCCCGATAAGATAAATCCGACCAGACCGACGACAAAACAGAGAGTGCCGACCGTCATTAGCGCGCGGATGTTGGTCGGATTAATGCGTCGACCCACGGAATATTGCAACGTAACTACCATCGCAGCATTAACCGGAAGAACAACCGCGACCACCTTTTCGGCAAAATCACCATCAGCAATCACCATCACGTATTGTGAAATGCACGAGGCAAACGCTCCGCTCACGAAAGAGGCCAGAAAGGCTGAGCAGGTGAACCACAGCAGAGCTTTATCCTGTAACAAAACCTTTGGTGACCAGACGCTGCCTGTCTCTGTGGCGATGATTTTCTCGCTGCGTTTCACCCAAATTTGAATGAAAAGCACAGGAAACGCAGAACAGATGGCTGCCAGCCAAAAGGGCAGATTGATACTTTGCATCACCAACAGCGTGCCGAGCGGTGGGCCGATAGTCCAGCCTATGTTGAGCATGGTGTAGTTGATCGAGAAGATCTTCGTTTTACTGGCGGAGGAAAGATTATTGGCAAACCAGGCTTTCAACACGGTAGCAAAAACGGAATACGCACAGTTGATGAGCGCGAAGAACAGCACCACCAGCGTCACGTTGTCCACCAGGGGAATGGCGATAAAACCGCTGGCGAAGGCGGTAATTGCCAGTAACATATAACGTTTCTTGTCGAACTTATCCGCCAGAATGCCAAACCCGAGGCTGAAAACGACGCCGATAGTGAGCGCAATTGTCATCGCATAACCAATCAAATCGACACCCAGACCGTACTGGCGACTCAAATAAATGGTCATAAACGGCAGCGTCGCGCCGCGTCCGATGGTTAATAACAACGACGAGGCAAGAAGGGCGCTGGTAGAGCGTCGCAGAGATAAGTTCATTTGGCTGTCCGGCAGTGCGTTTCGTTATGTTTTGTTTTAGAGATGTAAAGAAATAGCATGGCAAAAATCCGAAGTATAGCGACTTATTTGCGCATTAATGCCGTCGTAAACGGTGACTAACGAATCAACTGTTAAAGAAAAGTAAATTCCGCTAAGTTGATTGCTTACAAAAGATGAAAATTCAGGGGCGGTAGAATGTCGCGAAAAGATGGGGTGTTGGCGCTACTGGTAGTGGTTGTGTGGGGGCTTAATTTTGTGGTCATCAAAGTGGGGCTTCATAATATGCCACCGCTGATGTTGGCCGGTTTGCGCTTTATGCTGGTAGCCTTCCCGGCAATCTTTTTTGTAGCACGACCGAAAGTACCGCTGAATTTGCTGCTGGGGTATGGTTTAACCATCAGTTTTGCGCAGTTTGCCTTTCTGTTCTGTGCCATTAACTTCGGTATGCCTGCAGGTCTTGCTTCGCTGGTTTTACAGGCTCAGGCGTTTTTTACGATTGTCCTCGGCGCGTTTACTTTCGGTGAACGACTACATGGCAAGCAACTGGCGGGGATCGCCTTAGCGATATTTGGCGTGCTGGTGTTGATTGAAGATAGCCTGAACGGTCAACATGTGGCGATGCTCGGTTTTATGCTGACCCTGGCGGCAGCATTTAGCTGGGCGTGTGGCAACATCTTCAATAAAAAGATCATGTCGCACTCATCGCGCCCGGCAGTGATGTCGCTGGTAGTGTGGAGCGCATTGATCCCGATTCTCCCGTTTTTTGTTGCCTCGCTCATTCTCGATGGTTCCGCAACAATGATTCACAGCCTGGTCACTATCGACGTAACCACCATTTTGTCTCTGATGTACCTGGCGTTTGTGGCGACAATTGTCGGCTATGGGATCTGGGGTACGCTGCTTGGGCGTTATGAAACCTGGCGCGTGGCACCGTTATCGTTACTTGTCCCGGTGGTCGGTCTGGCAAGTGCGGCGTTATTGTTAGATGAACGATTAACGGGTCTGCAATTCTTCGGTGCGGTGCTGATAATGGGCGGGCTGTATATCAATGTGTTTGGTTTGCGGTGGCGTAAAGCGGTGAAGGTGAGAAGTTAATAAGCCCCGAGATGTCGGGGCCAGAATTAACTACATGGCGTGTTGATTATAATAGGGCACGCCCAGCGCATCCGACTTATCACTGCCTGTACCCATGTGATTTAAATCGAATGGTGGTTGTTCCTGCGATGGGGGAACAATCACTTCATCACCACAGGGAATAACCGTCGGCTGCATGGTTTGTTCCGCAAAGCCTTGCGCAGAAAAGACAATAAGCGCGATTATCATTGCGGATAAAAGTGGTTTCATGATTGCCTCAGTGACGTTGTCACGTTTCAACTAGCTATTGTAATGATTTAATGGATGTAAAAAGCGCGATTCGCCCTGAATATTAGCCATCCGGTATTTATGCGGCGGGACATCAAAGTAGTTTTTGAAGGTTCGGGTCAGCGTTTGCTGGGACTCGAAACCATAACGTTCTGCCAGATAGAGTATCGGCTCGTTGCTTTCTTTCAGCTTTTGCGCGATTTCTGTCATCTTACGGCTGCGGATATATTGGCCTAATGAATGACCGGTTTCTTTTTTAAACATCCGTTGCAGGTGCCATTTAGAGTAACCCGAACGCTCTGACACTTTCTCCAGTGACAGTGGCGATTCCAGGTTGTCCTCGATCCAGTCCAAAATGCTATGAATGGTAATAGCGTCAGTGTTGCGTCTGGACATCGTCATACCTCTTTTTTTGTTTACGGCAGGACTTTCTTAAGCAAATGCTCAAGCGTTGCCACTTCGTCCGCCGTCAGGTTTTTTGTTAATTCTTGATGCAGGTCCTGGCCAACTAATTGATGGCATTGTTCACATATCGCTGCGCCGCTGGTGGTTAGCTTTACCAGCACGCCGCGCTTGTCATTCGGGTTCGGCAACCGTTCTACCCAGCCTTTACAGACCAGGCGATCCAGCATACGGGTCAGTGCTCCCAGGTCGACCGACAACACTTTTTTCAGTTCGACCGGTGTAATGCACGCCGCGCAGCGGATAGAGCAGAGCACCTTAAACTGTGCCGCAGTGATATCCAGCGGAGACAGATAATCGTTAAGCAGACGGTCTTTCTTCTGATTAACCATATAGATTAAGCGACCCAAGGGGATGATTTCATTGAACAGGTCGCTGGTACTTTTCACAATGGTTGCCCTGGCAAGTAATTAGTTGCCAGGGGATAATATTGCCCAGGCAAGTATATGTCAAATGAATGAATTGTCTGATGCCACGTTTTGCTAAATCGGTTCAAGTTTTGGTCAGTGCTATGCAAGATTAGTTAAAGAGTGAAACTTTCTCTTTGTTTTCCCTTTATACTTTTCGCTGATTACTCAGACACACAGGACAACAACCACCAATGTTAGATTTGTTTAAAGCAATTAGTCTGGGGCTGGTGGTGTTGCTGCCGTTAGCCAACCCATTAACGACAGTCGCGTTATTTCTTGGCCTGGCGGGCAACATGAACAGCGCCGAACGTAATCGCCAGTCGTTGATGGCCTCAGTATACGTATTTGCCATCATGATGGTGGCGTATTACGCCGGGCAACTGGTGATGGACACGTTCGGAATTTCGATTCCCGGTCTACGTATTGCAGGTGGTTTAATCGTCGCGTTTATCGGTTTCCGTATGCTCTTTCCTCAGCAAAAGGCAACGGATTCACCGGAAGCAAAAAGCAAATCAGAAGAGCTGGAAGATGAACCCAGCGCCAATATTGCTTTTGTGCCACTGGCAATGCCAAGTACCGCCGGACCGGGAACCATTGCGATGATCATTAGCTCGGCGTCAACGGTGCGTCAGAGTTCAACCTTCGCGGACTGGGTTCTGATGGTTGCGCCGCCGCTGATCTTTTTCCTGGTGGCGGTCATTTTATGGGGAAGCCTGCGTAGCTCTGGTGCCATTATGCGGCTGGTGGGGAAAGGGGGAATTGAAGCAATCTCCCGCCTGATGGGCTTCTTGCTGGTTTGTATGGGCGTGCAGTTTATTATTAACGGCATCCTGGAAATTATTAAAACTTACCATTAAAAAAGACCCGAATGGGTCTGAGACAGATGACAAACGCAACATTGCCTGATGCGCTACGCTTATCAGGCCTACGTAATCTCTGCAATGTATTGAGTTTGAGTGCTTTTGTATTTACCGACCCGAACAAAGCGGCCTGTTCGGGTCTTTAAACTACCGAGTTTGTTCTTCGAGTGTCACAGGCCAGCGGCGGAATATGATAATTGACCATATCAACGCGGCGAGTGCCGGAACTGCGCCCACATAACCAATCATCGACATCGACCAGTGCAGACTTACCTGATTACCCACCAGTGCTCCGGCGCCAATGCCAATATTAAATATCCCGGAAAAGAGCGCCATCGCAACGTCGGTGGCATCCGGTGCCAGCGCCAGTACTTTAACCTGCATCCCAAGCCCGATGATCATCATCGCAATCCCCCAGAAAATGCTCAGCACGCCGAGGTGTATCTCACTACTTGCCGAAGGTAACAGTAGCGCCAGGCACACCAGCAATAGCGCAATCGCCGCACTGACCAGCACAGATGCGTACTGATTACCCAGCTTACCGAAAATCACGCTACCAATGATGCCTGCACCACCGAGCATCAACAGCAATGCTGTGGCAAAGTTGGCGCTGAACCCCGCAACGTTTTGCACAAAAGGTTCAATATAGCTGTATGCCGTATAATGGGCGGTGACCACGACCACCGTCAGCAAATAAATGCTCATCAATGCCGGGCGACGAAACAGCAGCGGAAGACTTTTTAACGAACCAGAGTGCTCACTGGGCAGTAATGGAAGTAATTTGATCAGGCACAAAAGGGTGATAAGCGCCCCGATACCAATTGCGAAGAAGGTCATTCGCCAGCCGAAATACTGCCCCACAATGCGCCCGAGAGGTAAACCTAATACCATCGCCAGTGCTGTGCCGGTGGCAATTAAACTCAATGCCTGCGCTCGCTTCCCGGCTGGCGCCATACGGATTGCCAGAGACGCCGTAATCGACCAGAAAATAGCATGGGCGAAAGCCACACCAATACGACTGATCACCAGAACGGTAAAGCTCCACGATAAAAACGACAGTATGTGGCTGGCGATAAACACCACAAACAGACAGATCAGTAATTTGCGGCGTTCAACCTGGCTGGTCATTAGCATAAAAGGCAGTGACATTAGAGCCACCACCCACGCATAAATGGTCAACATGATACCGACTTGTGCGGTTTGCATATGAAAGCTTTGCGCAATATCAGAAAGCAAACCTACAGGCACAAATTCGGTGGTATTGAAGATGAAGGCGGCAACTGCCAGCGTAACGACCCGTAGCCACGCCACTTTGCGGGAAACAATATTTGTTGTCATAACCGATTATCGGATGAGTTGCGAAAAGGTAATGAAATGATCTTAAAACGGTTAATGATCTGAATACAACGGTTTTGTGATCTATGTCGCGTTTCGCCGATTCATTCTGTATCAACGGCAGCGTGAGTAGCAGGTACAACATTTAGTCTGGTACATCCAGCAGTTCAATAAACGCCTCAAGCGGACGCGTTTTCGCCCCGCGACGCCAGACCAGCCAGGTCGTTAACCAGCGCCATTTCTCAGCCAACGGCCACGCTTCAACCTGATGATGCCCGGGCATACTTTCCAGCATAGATCGTGGGATAAGCGCAATGCCCGCACCCGCGACCACACAGGCCAACATCCCGTGATACGATTCCATCTCATGAATAGTCCCCGGAGCTGCGCCGTCAGCATGAAACCAGCTCTCAAAATGACGGCGATAAGAACAATTGGCGCGAAAGGCATAGATGTTGTAACCATTAACCTGACTGGCGCGGGTTACTGGCGCATGTCCTTGTGGCGTGACGATCATCAGCTCTTCGCGATACACCGGTATCCCGTCGATGGCGGTATGGTTAATCGGCCCATCAATAAATGCCGCATTCAGTTTTCCTTCCAGTACGCCGTCCAGCATCGTGCCAGAAGGGCCGGTGGAAAGTGAAAACTGAATTTTGGGGTAACGGCGGTTAAATTCTGCCAGCGTTGCCGGAATACGCACTGCGGCGGTGCTTTCCAGCGATCCGAGAGAAAACAGACCTTGCGGCTCATCGCCAGCCACGACATTTCGCGCCTCATCCACCAGCGCGAGAATTTGTTGGCTGTAGCGTAAAAAGTTATGCCCGGCGGGAGAGAGACGTAAACGCTGATTTTCGCGGATAAACAGCTCAACACCGAGCTCTGTTTCCAGTTGACGTATACGAGTCGTGAGGTTTGACGGCACACGATGTACTTTAGCCGCAGCCTGGGTAATGCTGCCAGCCTCGGCAACTGCGTTGAACATCTCCAGTTGAGTCAGATCCATAGTATTCTCGATTTGTGAATAAGTGGCTTAATATTATTCATTTTTAAACAAGAGTAAATCTACGTATCTTCAAGCCATAACTCATAAAGGAGATACCCCAATGACCATCACTCCGGCGACCCATGCCATTTCGATAAATCCAGCCAATGGTGAACAACTTTCTTCAATGCCCTGTGCTGGCGCTGACGATATTGAAAACGCTCTTCAGCTTGCAGTGGAAGGTTTTCGCGGCTGGCGCGAGACAAGTGTAGATTACCGGGCGGAAAAACTGCGTGATATCGGTAAAGCTCTGCGCACTCGCAGCGAAGAGATGGCGCAAATGATCACCCGTGAAATGGGTAAACCCATCAGACAGGCGCGTGCCGAAGTGGCGAAATCGGCGAATTTGTGTGACTGGTATGCAGAGCATGGCCCGGCAATGCTGAAAGCGGAACCAACGCTGGTTGAGAATCAGCAGGCGGTTATTGAGTATCGACCGATGGGGACGATTCTGGCGGTTATGCCGTGGAACTTTCCTTTATGGCAGGTGATGCGTGGCGCTGTTCCCATCATTCTTGCAGGTAACGGTTACTTACTTAAGCACGCGCCGAATGTGATGGGCTGTGCTCAGCTCATTGCCCAGGTGTTTAAAGATGCGGGTATCCCACAAGGCGTATATGGCTGGCTGAATGCTGACAACGATGGTGTCAGTCAGATGATTAAAGATTCACGTATTGCGGCGGTCACCGTAACCGGAAGTGTCCGTGCAGGGGCGGCTATTGGTGCACAGGCTGGTGCGGCACTGAAAAAATGCGTACTGGAGCTGGGCGGTTCAGATCCGTTTATTGTGCTTAACGATGCCGATCTGGAACTGGCGGTGAAAGCGGCGGTAGCCGGGCGTTACCAGAATACCGGACAGGTTTGCGCGGCGGCAAAACGCTTTATCATCGAAGAGGGGATTGCTTCGGCATTTACCGAACGTTTTGTAGCGGCTGCGGCAGCGTTGAAAATGGGCGATCCCCGTGACGAAGAGAACGATCTTGGTCCGATGGCACGTTTTGACTTGCGTGATGAGTTGCATCATCAGGTGGAAAAAACCCTGGCGCAGGGCGCACGTCTGTTACTGGGTGGGGAAAAGATGGCTGGGGCAGGTAACTACTATCCGCCAACGGTTCTGGCAAATGTCACCCCAGAAATGACCGCGTTTCGGGAAGAAATGTTTGGCCCCGTTGCGGCAATCACCGTAGCGAGAGATGCAGAACATGCGCTGGAACTGGCTAATGACAGTGAGTTCGGCCTTTCTGCGACGATTTTTACTACTGACGAAACACAAGCCAGACAGATGGCGGCACGTCTGGAATGCGGCGGCGTGTTTATCAACGGTTTCTGTGCCAGCGACGCACGGGTTGCTTTTGGCGGTGTGAAGAAGAGCGGTTTTGGGCGTGAACTTTCTCATTTCGGCTTACATGAGTTCTGTAATATCCAGACGGTGTGGAAAGACCGGATCTGACGTCACATATTTAGCTCTGTTATACTCGCAGGTCTTTTCAGACCTGCGAGCAAGGAGCAGAGAGTGGCTGTCGCCATGGATAATGCAATTTTAGAGACCATTTTGCGGCAAGTGCGACCGCTGATCGGTCAGGGTAAAGTCGCTGATTATATTCCGGCACTGGCAACCGTTGATGGTTCCCGTCTGGGGATTGCTATCTGTACCGTTGATGGGCAGCTTTTCCAGGCCGGAGACGCGCAAGAACGTTTTTCCATTCAGTCTATTTCCAAAGTGCTGAGTCTCGTTGTCGCCATGCGTCATTACTCCGAAGAGGAAATCTGGCAACGCGTCGGCAAAGATCCGTCGGGATCTCCGTTCAATTCCTTAGTGCAACTGGAAATGGAGCAGGGCATTCCGCGTAATCCGTTTATTAATGCCGGTGCGCTGGTGGTCTGCGATATGCTGCAAGGGCGATTAAGCGCACCACGGCAACGTATGCTGGAAGTCGTGCGTGGCTTAAGCGGCGTGTCTGATATTGCCTACGATACGGTGGTTGCCCGCTCCGAGTTTGAGCATTCCGCAAGAAATGCGGCGATCGCCTGGCTGATGAAGTCGTTTGGCAATTTCCATCATGATGTGACAACCGTTCTGCAAAACTACTTTCATTACTGTGCACTGAAAATGAGCTGCGTTGAGCTGGCGCGGACGTTTGTCTTTCTGGCGAATCAGGGAAAGGCTATTCATATCGATGAGCCCGTAGTGACGCCAATGCAGGCACGGCAAATTAACGCGCTGATGGCAACGAGCGGAATGTACCAGAACGCGGGGGAGTTTGCCTGGCGGGTAGGGCTTCCGGCGAAATCTGGCGTTGGCGGCGGTATTGTTGCGATCGTCCCGCATGAAATGGCTATTGCGGTATGGAGCCCGGAACTGGATGATGCAGGTAACTCGCTTGCCGGTATCGCAGTACTTGAACAATTGACGAAACAATTAGGACGCTCGGTTTATTAATGCAGTCACTTGATCCACTCTTCGCGCGTTTATCCCGCTCAAAATTTCGCTCTCGCTTTCGTCTGGGCGTCAAGGAGCGTCAGTATTGTCTGGAGAAGGGCGCGCCGGTTATTGAACAACATGCGGCAGATTTTGTCGCTAAGCGTCTTGCTCCGGCATTACCGGCGAACGACGGTAAGCAAACCCCCATGCGCGGGCATCCGGTGTTTATCGCTCAGCACGCTACCGCGACCTGTTGCCGTGGCTGTCTGGCTAAGTGGCATAACATTCCGCAGGGTGTTTCGTTAAGTGAGGAACAACAACGTTATATTGTGACGGTTATCTATCACTGGCTGGTTATTCAGATGAATCAGCCATAAGAATGGTGGTAAAAGCCAAAAGATCATCTGATTGATATCTTTCTTTGTCGCCGCTGTCAGCGAACATGCTATCCTTTATGAGAATTTACTTATTGCGTTGAGATAATTGCCACTCGCAATTGTATGGACAGATAATTAATGCATGTACACCCCATATCCACTTTCCGTTTGTTCCAGGAAGGTCATCTACTACGTAATAGCATTGCAATTTTTGCGCTAACGACGCTGTTCTATTTTATAGGTGCAGAGCTACGCCTGGTTCACGAACTTTCTCTTTTCTGGCCACTGAATGGCGTGATGGCAGGGGTATTTGCCCGCTACGTCTGGCTTAATCGTCTGCATTACTATGCCATCTGTTACGTGGCAATGCTGGTTTATGATGCCATGACCACCGAATGGGGGCTGGTTTCACTGGTTATCAATTTATCCAATATGATGTTTATCGTAACTGTTGCCCTACTGGTTATGCGGGATAAGCGTCTGGGGAAAAATAAGTACGAGCCAGTAAGCGCATTACGGTTATTTAATTATTGTCTGATTGCCGCTTTATTATGTGCCATCGTCGGGGCGATTGGTTCGGTCAGTATTGATAGTCTGGATTTCTGGCCTTTGCTTGCTGACTGGTTTAGTGAACAATTCTCAACAGGCGTGTTGATTGTTCCTTGTATGCTGACGCTGGCAATTCCTGGGGTATGGCCGCGCTTTAAAGCAGAGCAGATGATGCCAGTCATTGCGCTTATTGTGTCGGTTATTGCCTCGGTCGCCATTGGCGGAGCGGGGAGTCTGGCGTTCCCGCTGCCCGCATTAATCTGGTGTGCGGTGCGTTATACGCCACAGGTGACGTGTCTGCTGACTTTTATCACCGGAGCAGTGGAGATCGTACTGGTGGCAAATTCGGTAATTGATATCGCCGTCGGTTCGCCGTTCTCTATTCCGCAAATGTTCTCCGCACGTCTCGGCATAGCGACGATGGCGATTTGCCCAATTATGGTTTCCTTTAGCGTGGCAGCGATTAATTCGCTAATGAAGCAAGTTGCGCTGCGAGCCGATTTTGATTTTCTGACTCAGGTTTACTCACGATCCGGTCTGTATGAGGCGCTGAAAAGTCCATCGCTGCAACAGACACAACATCTGACCGTCATGCTGCTTGATATCGACTATTTCAAAAGCATTAACGATAACTATGGTCATGAGTGTGGCGATAAAGTGTTAAGCGTGTTTGCCCAGCATATTCAGAAAATTGTCGGCGATAAGGGGCTGGTGGCAAGAATGGGAGGCGAAGAGTTTGCCGTAGCCGTGCCTTCAATGAATCCCGTTGATGGTCTGCTGATGGCGGAGAAAATTCGTAAAGGCGTGGAACTGCAACCGTTCAACTGGCAACAAAAGACGCTTTATCTGACGGTTAGCATCGGCGTCGGTAGTGGGGATGCTTCATATTGCACACTAACCGATGACTTCAATAAATTGATGGTTGAAGCTGATACGTGTCTCTATCGGTCGAAGAAAGACGGGCGTAACCGCACCAGTACCATGTGTTATGGTGAGGAAGTTGTCTGACAGCTTTGTTATTTTGTCACGGTTTTAGCGTAATGTGTTCTACCACTCTGTTGACTGGAGAAAGAGGAGAATCCTCGATGGAACCATGATCCGCGCCACATTTTTATCTTAAACCTGCTAATTAATCATCACGAGTTGATCAAAACAGGGGTTCAGTGTATTAAAGTTTGCTAACCTGTCGTACCAATTTAAACAGGTTGTATGACTAATCAAAAGGGAACCCATTGTGAAAACACTAAATCGTCGCGATTTTCCCGGTGCACAGTATCCAGAACGAATCATTCAGTTTGGTGAAGGTAACTTTCTGCGCGCCTTTGTTGACTGGCAAATTGATCTCCTGAATGAACACACCGACCTGAATTCTGGCGTGGTCGTTGTTCGTCCGATTGAAACTTCATTCCCGCCGTCACTGAGCACGCAGGATGGTCTGTATACTACCATTATTCGTGGCCTGAATGAGAAGGGAGAAGCGGTCAGCGATGCGCGTCTGATTCGTTCTGTAAACCGTGAAATCAGCGTCTACGGTGACTACGATGAATTCCTGAAACTTGCGCATAATCCGGAAATGCGCTTCGTCTTTTCCAACACCACAGAAGCGGGTATTAGCTATCATGCGGGCGACAAATTTGATGATGCGCCAGCGGTAAGCTATCCGGCCAAACTGACGCGTCTGCTGTTCGAACGTTTCAGCCATTTCAACGGTGCGCTGGATAAAGGTTGGATCATCATTCCGTGCGAGCTGATCGACTACAACGGCGACGCGTTGCGTGAACTGGTGCTGCGCTACGCACAAGAATGGGCACTGCCAGAAGCATTTATTCAATGGCTGGATCAGGCTAACAGTTTCTGTTCTACGCTGGTGGACCGCATCGTTACCGGTTATCCGCGTGATGAAGTGGCTAAACTGGAAGCTGAACTCGGCTATCACGATGGTTTCCTCGACACCGCTGAACACTTTTACCTGTTTGTGATTCAGGGGCCGAAATCCTTAGCGACTGAACTGCGTCTGGATAAATATCCGCTTAACGTGCTGATTGTTGACGATATTAAACCGTATAAAGAGCGCAAAGTTGCAATCCTTAACGGTGCACATACCGCGCTGGTGCCGGTGGCGTTCCAGGCAGGGCTGGATACCGTCGGCGAAGCGATGAACGATGCTGAAATTTGCGCATTCGTTGAAAAAGCGATTTACGAAGAGATTATTCCGGTGCTGGATCTGCCACGTGATGAACTGGAATCTTTCGCCAGTGCCGTCACCGGGCGTTTCCGTAACCCGTACATTAAGCATCAGCTGCTGTCTATCGCGCTCAACGGTATGACCAAGTTCCGCACCCGCATCCTGCCGCAGTTGCTGGCAGGGCAGAAGGCAAACGGCACACTTCCGGCGCGCCTCACTTTCGCATTAGCGGCATTGATTGCGTTCTATCGCGGTGAGCGTAATGGAGAAACATATCCGGTACAGGACGATGCGCACTGGCTGGAACGTTATCAACAACTCTGGAGCCAGCATCGTGACCGTGTTATCGGCACCCAGGAACTGGTTGCGATTGTGTTGGCAGAAAAAGATCACTGGGAGCAGGATCTGACGCAAGTGCCTGGCCTGGTCGAGCAGGTTGCTAATGACCTGGAAGCGATTCTGGAAAAAGGGATGCGCGAAGCTGTACGTCCGTTGTGCTGATCCTTGCATTATTTTGTATGCTGGATAAGGCCTATACACCGCATCCAGCATGATTTTACCAACTAACTATATGGTTTCAGTTAGTTGTAGCCCTGATAAGCGTAGCGCATCAGACAATTAACGGCACAATCACTGAACCCGGTTTCGACCGGGTTTCTTAGCATTCCATATTAGTTACAACATCCTATATGCTTTAATATAAACAGGTGCTAAATGTAGCACCTGTGAATGTTGTAGTCTTGTAGGTAATTTGTAATTAGGAACTTGAGAATGTGATCACAATCACGTTTAATAGGGCGACTTTTCCACGCCTGAAGATAATCATGATTGTTCGCCCACAACAACACTGGCTGCGCCGTATTTTTGTCTGGCACGGTTCAGTATTATCCAAAATATCATCGCGCTTGCTACTAAACTTTCTCTTTTCTATCACGGTTATTTTCATGCTGCCCTGGTATACGCATTTGGGCATCAAATTTACCCTCGCGCCGTTCAGCATTCTCGGGGTTGCTATCGCCATCTTTCTGGGGTTTCGTAATAACGCGGGGTACGCCCGTTATGTTGAAGCGCGCAAACTTTGGGGGCAGTTGATGATTGCCTCACGGTCGTTACTGCGTGAGGTAAAAACGACATTGCCTGATTCGGCAAGTGTAAAGGAGTTTGCCCGGCTACAAATCGCCTTCGCCCACTGTTTACGCATGACATTACGCAAACAGCCACAGGCGGAAGTGCTGGCACATTATCTTAATACTGGAGATCTTCAGCGAGTACTGGCTTCCAACTCTCCAGCTAACCGTATTTTATTGATAATGGGTGAGTGGTTAGCCGTTCAGCGGCGGAACGGGCTACTTTCTGACATTCTGTTTATTAGTCTGAACGATCGTCTTAATGATATTTCTGCGGTACTGGCAGGGTGCGAGCGTATTGCATATACACCAATTCCCTTTGCTTACACCCTGATTTTGCATCGCACCGTTTATCTTTTTTGCATCATGCTACCATTCGCCCTTGTGGTGGATCTGCATTACATGACGCCTTTTATCTCTGTGCTAATTTCCTACACCTTTATTTCGCTGGATTGTCTGGCGGAAGAGCTGGAAGATCCGTTCGGTACTGAAAACAATGATTTACCGTTGGATGCCATCTGCAACGCTATTGAAATTGACCTGTTACAGATGAACGACGAAACAGAAATTCCGCCGAAGATTCTTCCCGATCGCCATTACCAGCTGACGTAATAATTACTCCGTGCGCCGGGCAACAATAAACAGACGCGGAAATGCCAACAGTATCTGCCCGTTCTCCTGCAGTGGATACTGTTCTTCCAGCATCTGATGGTAGCGCGTAAGAAAATGCTGCTGCTCACTCTCCGTCAGATCCTGCAACCATGGGCGTAATCCGGTGGCTGTCACCCAGTCAATAATCGCCTGGTGCGACGGCATCTGGTGATAGTAGGTGGTTCGCCAGATATCAACCTCACATCCGGCTTCGCTCAGAATATCGTAGTAAGCATGAACGCCTGCCAGCGGTTCACGTCCACGATCCGGATAATGCTGCTCCCAGGCGACTTCGCGCATTAACACATGCGTCGGCTCCAGCCAGTTGTCCGGCATTTGCACCGCCAACACGCCATGCGGATTGAGTAACGATACCAGATGCGGAAACAGCTCATAGTGTTCGGGCAGCCATTGCAGCGAGGCATTGGCGAAAATCAGATCGAGTGCATGGCTCGGTTGCCAATTGCGGATGTCTGCTTCCACAAACTGACATTCTGATAAAATTGCGCGCGCTTCGGCAATCATCGCCGGAGACGAATCAATGCCGGTAATTTTAGCCGTTGGCCAACGTTGATGTAGCAGGGCGGTGCTATTGCCTGGGCCACAGCCAAGATCAGCTATTTCCCTGGCGTTTTCCAGAGGGACTCTGGCAAGCAGTTCTACCGCCGGTCGTGACCGTTCGGCGTTGAAGTGCAGATATAAAGAGGGGTTCCAGTCAGCCATTTTTTTACTCCCGTCAGCGCATTATCCCAAGTGTAGATAAAACTGATGGATTCGCCTCACGTCATCAATCCATTGAACACGCGCTTTGTACGTGGCCTACGTGATTAACTCAAATGTAGCCAGGCGTAAATTTTAATTACAAATAAATAAAATCCATATATTAAGTTCTTCATTGATTTTATATGAATCTATTAACATACAGAATATTCAATATCTAATTTTAATACTTGCCAGCTAAATATCCATGAAGGGAATAATTCCACAGTGACTTTTTTTTGATATCCTTAGGGCAAGAGCCAGGTTTGAAGGAGTTTTTTGTGCAAAAATCATGGCATTTTGGACACTAACTCTATCGGATATAGAGATATAAAATATGACGAGAAAATTTGCATTCAACATTTTATACATCATTGATGTTTTAGGTGATGAAGATCTTGATTCCCCGAGTGACATCAAAATCAATAATAAACCAGATGATATAACGCTTAAAAGTAATACCGCCTCAAAACTATTTAAATCCATATCAAGTCTGAAAGTGCCAATTCCTATTGTTTTTGTTAAGATACATAATATCCCCATGCTGAATTCTTTCTTTAAAGAACTGGAAAAAGGAGTCATAAAAAAAGGGTTAATTCCTATAGTGCATTTTGAGTGTCATGGTTCTCCTGAGGAAGGGATGTTTTTCCCTGGAATTAAAAAGTATATCTCCTGGGGGGAGATGAATGATTTATTTTTAATGATAAACAAACATACCATGAATAACCTACTAGCCATTGTCGCGGGATGTGACAGTTTCAAATCAACAGAAAATATAGAGTTTGCAAAAGGAAGTCCTTATGGCTGCTATATTGGCGCAAACAAAGTTACTGACGCAAGTATAATTAGCAGGTTTAAAGATTTTTACCGTTATATCTTTTTATATAATGATTTCGATGGGGCTTGTGATCTTTTAGGTGCCGATTTTTCTATGGTTTTCTCATATGATATCTGTATGCAAAGCTTTTTACTTCCGTTGGTCTTGAGTTATTTCGGAAAAGATAAAAAAGAGTTTGTTGAGTATACAATCAACCGACTAATAGACAATGGACAACAGGGCTCTATAGGTGAAATAAGGAAATTAGCAAAATACAGGTTAAAACATATTGATAAGTATTATGAACGTTCTGGTGTTCAATTCTTACATGGGCAAAAGCCGCTTGCGTTTACGGAATTAAAGCGAATTGCACAGGAGCTTAAGGACAAACTTATTGACGAGGCTAAATTCAACCTCGAACTGAGGAATGCAATTAAATTGAAAAGAAATACAATTATGGGGAAGGGGGCTTGACCCTGAAGAACTGGATTTACTGCTGTAGAATACCTGGTGTACATCAAGTCAGGTGATATACACCAGGTGGCACAACTTACGAAGTGGTCATAATAATCAGCTTGCGCACGGAATCAGGATCAGACATTGCAAACCTCGCGGGAGAGTTATTTAACAATGGGCATGTCTGCGAGATGCTTAACAAAACGCTTCCTCACTTCCAGGTAACCGTTGCTTTCATAAAACTTGTGTGCTCTGACTCGACGTTCACTGCTTGAAAGTTCAATCTGAGAACATCCCTGATCCAGTGCGATTTTTTCAGAGGCAATGAGAAGCTTTTGTCCGATCCCTGTACCTCGCGACGATTCATCTATGACCAGAGCAGAAATTAATGCCCACAAGCCGTTTTCATGTACAGGGGTGATAAAATTCATCACAATAACCCCGCAGAGTTCCTTTTCTGTTTCAGCAACCAAAATGCTAAGACTGGGATGCTTCTGGTTAATATGATTTTCTAAGCGTTCTACATCTGTCTGATAACCCAATTGCAGAAAGAGCTTTTGTAGAGATGGTATATCTTTTAATTCAGGAGTCCTGATTAAGACCATTGCCATAACCTTTGTCAGAAGAGTTAAGTAAAAATATCCAAATCTCGCTAAAGTTGCCAGGGTTGCTTTTCGCTGTGAGTTCAACGGATGGACGCACAATGTTGCTGAATGAGCTCACCAGTACAAGCGCGTCGATCCTTGACTGTTTAACGTTGGGGGCGCGAAGCCTTGGAACCAAACACGTCCTGCAAGATCCTGAGTCGATTAACATCGGTCATTGAGAAAAACTCAGTTCCGTATGCCGTCATGAGTCTCATCCTTTGAAAGCAGTGATCGCTGTGGTGAGACTGTAGCGCGGACATGTCTATTTGACCGAGTGGGTCGCAGCCCCGTGATGTATATCTCAATTTAGCTACCACAACTTAAGTGCGCATAATGTGTTGAACATGTTAAATGACTGCACGAAGTGCTGGCATTTAGCCTTCTGCAATGAGCTGCCAGACGTTGTCACTTGTTTTCTGGCATAGAAAATCACTGCAACAGCGGAATTACAGATACATCCTGAATGTTCGTTTCTTCTTATTAATAGATAGCATTGTGAAATGCCGGTTATTTTATGACTATTTTATAGCATCATTAACAGGTTGTAGCAACACAGTTTATGTCGGGATTTCTGTTTTCCCACTGAAGTATGAGCCAGCGCAGGTAATAAACATAAACCTGTACATCACCATCAATCATGTAGCAATTACGCTGAATCTTTTTTGTGAGAGGCCAGAACAACACTGTGCCATAAGGAGTTTCACACAGGATTACTTTCATATTCCCGTCAAGAACAACTTCATAATGAATTTGATTGTTTTTTAATTCATCTTCAGCCTCCATTAATATCTCATCTCGAATTTTATTTATTTCATGATAATGCCCGGAAGGAATCTTCATGGCAACGCGTCGTAATCCAGCTTCCCTGGCATTTTCTTCTGTGCTGATAAATGCCACCGTGTCAGCAGAATAAATCCGGCGATGTGAGTAATCCTTATCGAGCTCATACTCTCCCGGATTATCCTTCCATTTGTTGTAGCCATGCAATTTTGGAAGGTCATTGCAGAAGTTCTGAAAGTTATGCCATCGCTCGCATACAGTGACACCTTTGTAGCCTTTAAAATACTGCTTCCCTTTGGTTGTCATGTAGCACCTTGCCAGCATGTTATGCCAGAGCATGAATGCTCTCGTTCTTTGGTGTGTTCGGGTGTTTTCAATAGTTGAATGACATCCATTACCAATATATCCGACGCCGTAATATTTTGGTGTCATCAGTAACTTTCGTCGTTCTTCCTCCGATGATGGAAAAGCTTCGTCTGATACAGAACCAGTTTTAATATGCGAGCCATAGGCTTCCTTGATGATGCCACTGTCTTTGAATTCCACGACATAATAGCCTCGCCTTGATTTATCATCAGAGCGGCCAAGAATGGCGCATTCTCCATTATGTCGGGTTCTGAATGTTGCGCCGGGGAACAATACGTCATGAGTATAATTTTGATGAAAGCAATTATTACGGATGCCTTTTTTGTAGCGGGGCATGATATTTCTCCTGCGTGATTTAACTGAAAGGGAAAGGAGTAAAAAGAATCGGGGCGGGTCCTTCTTTTTCGATTCACCTTCAGCCAGGCACTCATGCCGGAGAGATGGATTATATTTATGTAATCACTTCAAAAAATAAAATATAAAATTTTTCAAACAATGAATTGTGACAGATGATAGTACAAACCGTCAGGCGATCTGTGTGGCATCATTAATACGGCACATGCAAATGCGTCAGGTTGCAGCCGGATGCGCTCAGATGGCTGTACAGATGCAATAAACAGGGCGGAACAGGGGGTTGCCAGTGTGAGAGGGCGCATATGCCTGACAATTGTAGGGCTGTTTATTTATACAGTGTTTGGTATTTTGCTTACATCGTGACCGCTGACTGCCTGTATGCGGTTTTGGGGTGATTTTGGCCTTAGTCATGGCTTTGCATTGCCACTGACTCTGGCGTTGCGCATGGTGCATTACAGGGAGCGCACTCAGGGTCAGGACTGCGCCGGAATCACCCGATAGGGTGGGTAAATAAAAAAATAAATATAACCGTTTTACAGATTTAAATATCTGTGCTACCATCGCCAAATCGCCAACCGGGGTTAATTCTTTTATATATTCTGTTATTCTCTTATATAGACTTGCTGTTTAATTGTTATTATCGGTTTTCTGTACTTATCTGCATCTGTCTTTGATGTTTCAATATTATCCCAATATTAAGCCCTCCGCAGGAGAGCCATGCGGCTTGAGCTGACAATAATAAGAACAGAAAAATAAGAATCCCCACAGAAGTGAGGACTCATCAGATAGCTATCAGTAATCTACTTTGTCAAAGTCTATCCTGAAGTTATCTCCCGCTGTATCCGCATTATGCATTTCCTTGCTGTTTCTTAATGCCCGCAACTCTTTAAGAATTTCCTTTTGAATATCAGCCTGAGTAAATAACACCGTTTTCAGTTCATAGTCCGTAATGCTTCTGACTATCCAGACAATACAGATAACAGTGATGATGATTTTCGCCGTATCGAAACTGATGAAAACATAACTCTGAATTATCGAATACCATATCGGGTTGTCAGTTCCGATTAGATAGAACCATGTCATCACGGTCAGAATTATGTTAATGGTGAGCGTCAACTTTGACAGGTATTTTGTTAAAAATGAAGAATTCATTTCCTTTCTTGCTTTCCTTATTGGTTTTTCACGTCAAGATTAATTATTGTTGATGCATTTTTCGAAGGTGAGGGGAGCCGAATGCCACTCAACCTGTTAATGATGGATTCGCAGAATACAATGTCATTATCTTTCTGACTTGCATCAAATGCAGATATGCCACCATAACCGTCTGCGAATATCCTGGCATGACACACCGCATCATTAGCACCATCGATTCCGGAAATGGCTTTTGATAATGCATCCGTAATTATTTTAGTGTCATGCACTAATTCCTTCTTGCTTCGTCCATCCTGAGTGGCGAATGAGTATTCTTTCTTTACAGTTTCATCACAATATAATGCTGCACTTTCAGGTGAGTACATTCTCAGTTCCAGCCAGCTTGAGCTTGCACTCGAACCGGCGCTATTCACCCATGTCATTAACATGCTTTCTTTTTTGGCTACCCTGATGACGTACACATCCGTAGTATTCGGACCACCCGCTATGGTTGAGCAGATTTTATGAAACTCAATGCCTCTCTTCGTGAGTGATGAGGCAGGATTGAATGTACAATCCTCATTCAGATATCCACCACATTTTGATGGTGCCATTGATATATATTCAGGGCCGAATTTGGCTGGCATTGACGTTCCAAGGGAAACCTCCCAGCCTAATTCTTTTTTCCTTTTCTCCAGCACTGTTGATTTAACGCCCATAACATTGATGCGAGCAAATCCAGTGCGGAGTGACATTCCGGAAGCTGTTTGCGTAACACCGTCAGCCCAAACAATATCTGAGTTTGACTGCCAGTCCCACGACAAGCCGTGACCAGCATCCGGCATTGCTGAATAAACAAAATCACCCAACTCAGAACTGGGCTTTCCCGAAAGAGATTCGGGGGAAATATCTTCAGCGGATATAGCGTAAGGCGGGAGCATCGCAACCATAACAGATAACAGTATTAATCCTTTCATTTGAATCAGTTCCTGAAGCGAACATTCAGAACATTCAACAAGCCCGGTGAAGGCCGCAAGACATTTCAACCGTTAGGCGAACCAACCAGACTCAGTACATCCATATTCTGCGAGAACAAGGATGCCCACAAATCACTGGATTCTCCCTTGGTTTATGTTGGTGCGCATAATGTATATTATGTTAAATCATGTTGATTGTTAACTTACTTCATGAACTTAGATGGCTCGCATAAAATCATAGGGTTAAGCCCCCTCTTAATCTTTAGTTTGCTGGCGTTATGTTTAAGAGCTATTTTCTTCATATCCACGAACCTCTCTGAGGATGTCTCAGATGTATGTACTTGACCAGTTGAGCGTTGCTCCTAACCGGCGACTTTGGACATTGGTTGACACCACTACTAACTTACCGCTTCTGTTTCCACTTCTCTTTCTCATTGATCGCTTAGCTTCACGTTCCGAATCCACGCAGTCATCTACGCTACAAGCTCTAAAGTTTTTTTATGAGTACTGGTATCAAAAACATGATGTCACTTTCTGTTTGAGCTTCCAATTGTCTGGATACAATCCTTCGATTGCGGTTAGTGAGCTTGAAGCATTTCTTCATTATCTTGAATCAGGAAAGCTTATGTTGCCTACACTCGGATATGCAGTAATTAGCAAGCACAATACTAATATAAATCATGTACATGCAGTCTGCCGTTTTATAAACTATCTGATCAATACTTACGTTTCTCCTCGTTATATGGATGGCACCCCAAAAGAGCTTTCTCGTTATGCTTTACAATTATCCAAGCGTTTGTCGACCTATCGTTCTGATTTTCGACCCAGCAAGCAAAAGCATTCACACAAACATTTTAATAGCCTTACAGCAGACATGGTCAGGAGATTTTATGAGATTATTAGACCAGAATCGTCTTTCAAGCCAAATCCTCTTAATCCCTTCCCTGCTGGAGAAGTTCAATTCAGAAATTATTTAATCTGTCGTCTTCTTTTGAATTATGGTTTGCGAGTAAGTGAATTGCTCCTGTTAGAAAAACACTCAATTAAACCTAACATCCAAGGCGGACAATTCAGTATCATAGTGACGTCTGTAGATGATGATGTCAGAGATCCAAGAAAACGATTGCCATCATTAAAAAACTCATGGGCGCATCGAGTTTTAGCGTTAGACATAAATGATTACAACCACTTGAAAATATACATTGATAAAATAAGTAAAAATACCTCTCATAACTTCATATTCACATCAACAAAAAGTAACTTGCCTCCTCTATCATATCACTCTATATATGATATTTTCTCAAAAATTGATTGTGTATTTAAAAAAGAGTACCCGCAATTCAGTGATGAAAAAAATATTGATTCTGTAGTTAGCATAACACCACACGTAACTCGCCATACATGGGCTTATTTGATCTTAAAGAGAATTTATGCTGCTAAATATCAGTCTGTTATGAGAAATTGCAAGCTTGCCGGAGTTGATTTCGCTATTGCAGGTCTGATGAGTGAAGCTAAAGATGAGCTTCGTCTTTTAGGTGGATGGAGTCATAATAGCCGCATGCCAGAATTTTATGCCCGGCGTTTTCTTTCTGAGCGAGCTAATTTTTCCAATGTCACACGAATTGCCGCTGACTCCTCAGAGGATGAATTTTTTTCATTGATACATCAAGCGTTTGGGGAGGTTATCAAATGAATAAAATCCCAGCAATAGAAAGCGAAGATAAGCATGTCTTTTTTTCACGTGAACAAATGATACAAATAAAAAGTCTCTACATCCCTTCAAAAATCCACTTAAGGTCAGCTGATGTTTTTGATGACAAGAATATATTTGCAGAGACTAATGATTGGGTGTTCCATTACTCAGGTAGCCAGTCACACATTAATTTCAAAACGGATGATTACACGACTAAACTAATTAAGTATATATTATACCGTTATGCATCATCAAAATCTCCTGGGACTATTTATCGTGTGCATCGCGCATGGCTAGACGCAATTGAATATGTTTCGAAGCAAGGAATGTTTAACTTTAAATTGTTAAGCTCTTTCCTTGAAAAAGAAAGCTTATTGCCGACTTATTTTTTCTGTATTGTTTTTGGTCTGAAAATTCTTTGTGTAGATGAATTTCCGGGTTTTACTTTAGATGACTACGAAGACCTTGAATTGATCCCTCGCCCTAATTCAAATGATTGGAATGTATATCAAAACATAGATAATATCCTTGACCCATTTGAAAAGAACATGATCAGCAAAGGTCTTTTTGAAATGGCTGCTGCTATCTCACGAGGCAGAAAATACAATCTGGTGGACCTTCGCAATGCCACTGTTCTGGGGCTAAGTTATGTCACAGGTAGTCGTCCGGTTCAGTTAGCTAAATTGGCTGCTGGTGACTTTCGAATCGATACTTGCAGTACGACAACAGGGTTGGTTCGTTATAGCGTTCTTTTACCTTATGCTAAACAAAGGTACGTCACTACGGATCGGTTGATTCTGGCGCTCCCGCCAGAAATCGGTGCACTGGTTAAGCATTATATAGATGAAGCCAGATTATTACCTACCGATAAAATGTTTAATATGGGGGGATCAGCACCTAAATTTGTTTCTCAGTCGATTAGCCAAACGATTCTATCCTTTAGCCCACAAGATTACCAGTTTGCCGTATCGTGCGGTGAAGCCGCCCTACCTTCAATAACATCAACTGATTTGCGCCACAACGTTGGTCACTCACTTGCAATGCAGGGCGCTAGTGCAGAGGAAATTGCTCACATTCTCGGCCATTCATCTCTGGTTGTAGCAAAGCACTACATCCGTGCGACCCCAGCCTTGGCATTGATCCGCGCTAAAGCACTCGGTTCTAACCCTGTGTGGCAAAACATGGTGGCTATGATGCTTACTGGGAAACTAGTTCCTTCAAAAGAATGGGAAGGTCGACGCGTGGTTGGTATGGTTGGTGATCGATTACACTATGAGATTGGTGGCTGTGCGAGAACCGATGATGAATGCCCCTTCTGTGAAGTTCGTTGCTGCTATGGTTGCTTATATTACCGCCCTTTCCTTGATGGCCATCACCAGGGCGTATTGAATAGCGTCTCTAAAGAAGTCGATGAGCTGATAGCAGTATCAGATAGTGTTGGTAATGCTCTCAATCCACTAATTTCTATCCACGAGACGACGCAAATAGAAATCAAGTCAGTGATTGCCCGTTGTCATTTGCATAACGTCAGAGGTTGTGGGAAATGAAAAAAAATATAGCGAACTTTGAGACTTTTATCATAGAACAGAAAGCTTGGTTCGAAGAGAATCTGGCAGCAGATTTTGCAGAATCATGGGATAGCTTTGTCTGGATATGTGGGATCAAAGGATCCGGCTGGTTACGTGGCAATGGGGCTAATTTATTACGTTTTGATGAGGTTAACCGGCTCAAAGGGATCGATGATCGCCATACAGTCTCCGAGCCTTATCAGTTGTTCATGAAAGCGATGCTGGTACTCGTCTATCGAGGGAGAAATCGCAGTATTTCCTCTGCGGTTGCTGTCGCAACGCTGATTATTTTGAAACGATGGTACTGCGCTCTCATTAAGTTAACTGGGCAAACACATCCCATCTATCTGACTACAGATGTCGTACGTAGCGCAATGGATACTCTGAGTGCAGCTTCCCGGCCAGGTGATACCAACCTAGCCAACTACAAGGGGCGTTGTGTTAAGATTCAGAAATTAGTAAACCATCACGCCTTCACATTAGTAACATTGCAATATGTTTCCGATGATTGTTATACCAATCAGACTAATTTGACCCGGAAAGCCCGGGAAACAATCTCACTAAAAGAAAAAGACAAGCTGGATGATACTTCCACTGATGGTGAAGATACACTGATTACCATTAAAGGTTTCCTCAATATCGTGTCGTTAATCCAGCGAGTTGAAAGCGGTACTGAAAAGATTGCCCTCAATTGTCTTCTGCTACTGATCGTCACTGGATTCCGTTCTGTTGAGGCATTCAATCTCAGACAGGATGCCTTGGTCAAACGACATATAGATAACTCTGACCTCAGCAAACGTCTGCGGAATAAAGGATTGCCAGATTATTTTCTTGGCATACGCTATGTTGGTGTTAAGGGGGCTGGCGAACGAACGCATTGGGTCGAGCCTTTAGCTGTACCTCTGGTCGAAAATATATTTAAGTCGGTGAAGTTACTAACAGCTGAGTTTCGCAAACATATCGAATATTTACGATCAAAAAAATTTTCTGATTATTTACCAAAGCCAATCAGTGATATTACCAGTGAACTCGTTGAGCTTGATGATATTGTAAAATACATGGTCCAGTCCTCATCAGAGCTTCGGGGGCGTGCAGGCTTACGTGATAAAGCTTCGAAAGCATTAGAGAAACGTGGCTTTATACCGGCAAAAGTCATCCTTAAATCAGGTAATGAAAAAGAAAAATATTTTACAAAGTCTGATCTTAGTCATTTTCTTAAAAGTGAATTCGGTGATAACAGTGCAAATACTCCCTGTACTCATGCATGGGCAGAAAATGGCAAAAGATATGAGATTAAATATGAAGAGCTATTGTTCCTTTTCCCCAAAGGATCACTGACTCTCAAGAGAGTATTGCAACTAAAAGCCACGCCACTACCATTAAATAATAACGGCCTAAACAAATTTCTAGGTAACGTTACTGGCTATGTATCTGTTTTCAGCAAATACAGGTTGCTTGAAGATGACGGCCGCCCTACTCAGCTCCGAACGCATATCCCTCGACACAACATTAATACTTTTCTCGCAATTGCAGAGATCTCAGACCACTTACAAGCGATGTTGATGGGGCGTGTTGATATTACTCAAAATCAGCATTATCAGCACCTGGCTCTCAAGGAACGGCGAAAAGCATCTTCTCTAACCCCTTTAGTTCCAACCGTACCGGAGCAGTCAGCATTTACTGCTGTTGACGTTGATTCACCTCTCGATATGGTAAAGCAAAGCGGTTTAATGACGTTTAATAGTACCCAAACTCTGGAAACCAACATAAAGGCAAACCTGCATACCTTTGATGATCGTAACGATGTTGCTGGTTTCATTGAAGCGTCGTCAGGGGATGGATTATTCGAAGACATAGCCGCTGCGTTCGAGGAAATCAGTAAAAACGAAGGGCCATTACAAGCGTCTGAAATGGTACAAAGGCATGCGGTATTGCATCCATTAAAACTGGGCTCCTGCATGAGAGACGTTAACTTGTGGGGATGCCCTTATCGAATGAAGTGCCAAGCATTGAAACCCTGTGAGCATTTCACGTTGACAGGTCGTATTGATGAATACTCAACTATTGCAGTAAAAGGTCGGGCATTAAACGAGGCTTCGCTCGCTTTTGAACAGTATATCGCGGCCCTTCCAGACAACCAGTTAATACAAGGCAATATCGAAGAAAATCTAACTCACCTGGATGCCTTAAGCGAGCATGGATTTGCCCCTATATT
>NZ_PZKQ01000098.1:0-1664 GCF_003046645.1 Escherichia sp. MOD1-EC6475
AGTTGGAGTCATTACCGATTGGGTCTTGGATGATGCTTATCGAGATGAAGAAAAGTTAACGGATGAGTTATGGAAAAAATATTGGTCAGCGGAGAATATACAGTTCACTCATGATTTTATAAAAAATGAAAAAGGGATGTTTTTTGCGACTACTTATGGAAGAAAATCTACTTCGTAATATTATTGAGTATCATTCAAATTATAAAGGAGAATATAAGAAGTGAGTTTAAAATTAGGAAATGCTTACTTTAGAGATGGACAATACAAACTTGCCATACAAGAGTATAAAAAAATATCAAAAGATAGCCCTTTGTACCCATACGCTATATTAAATATTGAAAGAATTGAAAGTTTAGGATTCGATTGCAAAGAACAAGAATCTGAAATTAATGATGCCCCTCTGTTATCAATTATAATGCCAGTATTTAATGTTGGGCCTTATCTTGACGCTAGTATACTATCAGTTCTATCCCAAACCTTAGTTGATTTTGAGTTAATTATTATCAATGATGCTTCAACAGATGATGGAAAACGTATCATTGAAATGTATGAAAATATTGATTCAAGAATAAAATTTATTGATCTACGTTTCAACACTCTTGGTGGCGCAGGTATACCTAGTAACATTGGCATCAATGCAGCTAAAGGTAAATATATCGGTTTTGTTGATAGCGATGACTGGGTGTCGAAAGATGCTTTCGAAAAATTAGTTACTACGGCAGAAAAATTTAATGCTGAATTGGTCATTGGAGACTTTAATACTTTTGATCAGGAAACCAGACTTGTTAGCCCAGCTTATGATAAGGAAAGGTGGAAAGGCATACCTGTCGAAACTATAATATCTGGAGTAACCACACCACAACTATTTAGGTTATCCCCAGTCCCCTGGCGAAAATTATATCTTACGAAATTTATTAAGAGTAATGGTATAGAGTACCCTGAAGGAGATTATTTTTATGAGGATAATCCTTTGCATTGGTTTGTGTTATCTAGTGCAGAACGTGTTGTAATGGTTGATCATATCATTAGTTACCATCGTATGGCCCGCGAAGGGCAAACAATGAGTTCAGCTCTATATAAATTAGCGGCCCTTGCATCACATCTTAATACAATTTCTAATTTTCTCTTAAAAAAAACAGTAAAGCATCAAGTTTTATTCGATGAATTTTATGACTTCTGTTATAGAACTGATTGGATTACTACTCGTCAACCAGATTTAATAACAAAAAATATAATTAGATCTCGCTTATCTGATATCTATAAAAAAACGAAAAAAATAATTAAGCCGGACAATGTTAGGGATAACTTTAATAATAGATTTGCTGAATATGCTAATTCTTATCCTGATTTAGACCTGACAGTTGTCATACCTGCATATAACTGTGAAGACCTAATTGCTGAAAGCATTGAATCAGTTCTAAAAATATCAGATATAAAATTCAATATTATAATTATTGATGATGGTTCAAATGATAACACACAAACAATTTGCCAGGATTATGCGGGAAAATATACTAATGTAGTTTATTATCATCAAGCCAATAAAGGCGCTGGGCGGGCAAGAAACTCAGTAATTCCGCTATGTACAGGGAAGTATACTTATTTTCTTGATGCGGATGATGTTATTAATGCTAAATCATTAGAGCATGCGGTCAAGAAAGCAA
>NZ_PZKQ01000099.1:0-6194 GCF_003046645.1 Escherichia sp. MOD1-EC6475
CTGCTGCGACAGGATTTCCAGCAGGGCTTTACGCACGTGATTTATCCCCACTGGCAGCACCAGACCAAATTCACTCAACAGCCCCCGGATTTCATTGCACAGTGCCGTCCGCTCGCGGATGATCCTGGCCCGGACCCGGTGCTCTGCCTGTAACGTCTGCTGTGCTTCCGATTTGAGAGCGACAAAACGCATACCAGGCCTGCTGATGGCCTCGCAGATGGCTGCTGCATCATTGGCGTCGTTTTTGTTGCCTTTGAGATAAGGTTTGACGAGTTTCGGCGGAATAATACGCACGGTATGGCCCATGCGGGTGAGCTCGCGGGCCCAGTAATGGGAAGAGCCACAGGCCTCAATACCAATAAGACAGGGAGAAAGGCCGGAGAAAAACGTCATCATGTGGGCACGGCGCAGGGTTTTTCGCAGTACCACTTTTTCATGGTGATCAACGCCGTGGATCTGAAAAACATTTTTTGCAAGGTCGAGACCAATACGCTTAATATTCATGGCGGACACCTCCACCCGGGAACTGAGTACACCTCAGTCTGGCACATTGATGCCGTAAGGCGGGAGGTGTCCATCACATCGGCCTACATCGCCCTGGATGGCTTGCTGCGACGAACACCAACCCTTACCCCTGACGCTTATCTTCCGTATTCGTCTCGAAATCACTGGCATCATGGCGCTCATGCAACTGCTCGTTCAGCGACCCGTTGGTGCGGTTAACAATTCGTCCACGCTTCACAGCCGGACGTTCACCCACTTCTTTCGCCCAGCGTTGCACGTGCTTATAACTGCCCGCATCAAGAAACTCTGCGGCATCATACACGCCGCCTAATACCACGTTGCCAAACCACGGCCAGATTGCCATATCAGCAATGGTGTACTCATCGCCCGCAACAAACTTATGCTGCGCCAGTTGTTTATCCAGTACGTCGAGCAGGCGTTTGGCTTCCATGGTAAAACGGTTGATGGCGTACTCAATTTTCACTGGCGCGTAATGGTAAAAGTGACCAAAACCACCGCCGAGGAACGGCGCAGCGCCCTGTAACCAGAACAACCAGTTCATCGTTTCAGTCCGTTTTGTCAGATCCTGCGGCAAGAAGTAGCCAAATTTCTCTGCCAGATAAAGCAGAATCGATCCTGACTCAAACACGCGGATCGGCGGATTATGCGTATGATCGCGCAATGCCGGGATCTTTGAGTTCGGGTTCACTTCCACAAAGCCGCTGGAGAATTGATCGCCATCGCCAATGCGAATCAGCCACGCGTCGTACTCTGCGCCGGTGACGCCCAGCGCGAGTAGTTCTTCGAGCATAATTGTCACTTTCTGACCGTTTGGCGTGCCCAGCGAATAGAGCTGTAACGGGTGCTTGCCAACCGGCAACGTTTTTTCATGCGTCGAACCAGAAACCGGGCGATTAATATTGGCGAACGCGCCGCCAGCGGATTTATCCCACGTCCAGACTTTCGCGGGCTGATAAGTATTGTCTGTCATACTGAGTTGCCTTCTGAGTGGTAGTGTTGAAGCAGTGTAGCAGTTCGATTGCTGTACAGATTGTGAATTTTTTAACCCTTTGCGCCAGCCGCTGCGTTGAGGTGTATGATAAGTCAGACCTCTGTCCGGTTAATGTCGCTGAGCAGGTAATCAGAGCACAACAATTACGCCAACTGCTTAGGTTGTATTGTTAAAGGTAAAGTGATGAGCAAAGGAACGACCAGCCAGGATGCCCCGTTCGGGACATTATTGGGCTACGCCCCCGGTGGTGTAGCAATCTACTCTTCAGATTACAGTTCTCTCGATCCGCAGGAATACGAAGATGACGCCGTATTTCGTAGCTATATCGACGATGAATATATGGGCCACAAATGGCAATGCGTTGAATTTGCTCGCCGTTTTCTCTTTCTGAATTACGGTGTGGTCTTCACTGATGTAGGCATGGCGTGGGAGATTTTCTCGCTGCGCTTCCTGCGTGAAGTGGTTAACGACAACATCCTGCCATTGCAGGCATTTCCTAACGGCTCGCCGCGTGCGCCAGTCGCGGGTGCGCTGCTTATCTGGGATAAAGGCGGAGAATTTAAAGATACCGGCCATGTCGCCATCATTACCCAATTGCACGGCAACAAAGTCCGTATTGCGGAACAGAACGTGATTCATTCCCCGTTACCGCAAGGGCAGCAGTGGACGCGCGAGTTGGAGATGGTGGTAGAAAACGGCTGCTATACCCTCAAAGACACGTTTGATGACACCACCATTCTGGGCTGGATGATTCAGACGGAAGATACCGAATACAGCTTGCCACAGCCGCAAATTGAAGGCGATTTGTTGAAAATCAGCGGAGCGCGACTGGAAAACAAAGGCCAGTTTGACGGTAAATGGCTGGATGAAAAAGACCCGCTGCAAAATGCCTACGTGCAGGCCAACGGTCAGGTGATTAATCAGGATCCGTATCATTATTACACCATCACCGAGAGTGCCGAGCAGGAGCTAATTAAAGCCACCAACGAGCTGCACCTGATGTATCTTCACGCTACCGACAAGGTGCTGAAAGATGACAACCTGCTGGCATTGTTCGACATTCCAAAAATCCTCTGGCCGCGTTTGCGTCTCTCCTGGCAGCGTCGCCGTCACCATATGATCACCGGTCGTATGGATTTCTGTATGGATGAGCGTGGCCTGAAGGTCTACGAATACAATGCCGATTCCGCCTCCTGCCATACTGAAGCGGGCTTGATCCTCGAACGTTGGACGGAGCAAGGCTATAAAGGCAACGGCTTCAATCCGGCAGAAGGGCTGATTAACGAACTGGCAGGCGCATGGAAACACAGTCGTGCACGTCCATTTGTCCATATCATGCAGGACAAAGATATCGAGGAGAATTATCACGCCCAGTTTATGGAGCAGGCGCTGCAACAGGCTGGCTTTGAAACGCGTATTTTGCGCGGGCTGGATGAACTGGGCTGGGATGCTGCCGGGCAACTGATTGATGGGGAAGGGCGACTGGTTAACTGCGTATGGAAAACCTGGGCGTGGGAAACCGCGTTTGATCAGATTCGTGAAGTCAGTGACCGTGAGTTTGCCGCAGTGCCGATTCGTACCGGTCATCCGCAAAATGAAGTACGTCTGATCGACGTTCTGCTGCGCCCGGAAGTGCTGGTCTTTGAGCCGCTGTGGACGGTGATCCCCGGTAACAAAGCGATTCTGCCGATCCTCTGGTCGCTGTTCCCGCACCATCGCTATCTGCTGGATACTGATTTCACTGTTAATGATGAACTGGTGAAAACCGGTTATGCCGTGAAGCCGATTGCCGGTCGCTGTGGCAGCAATATCGACCTGGTCAGCCATCATGAAGAGGTGCTGGATCAAACCAGCGGTAAATTTGCCGAGCAGAAAAACATCTATCAACAGTTGTGGTGCTTGCCGAAAGTGGACGGTAAATACATCCAGGTATGTACCTTCACCGTTGGTGGCAACTATGGCGGGACTTGCTTGCGCGGCGATGAATCACTGGTCATCAAAAAAGAGAGTGATATTGAACCGTTAATTGTGGTGAAAGAGTAATACATGTAGTAGCAACCCCGTACTGATTATAAAGAGTAATCAGTACGGGGATTAATCAAAGTATTTAATATTCATATATTTTATTATTTGCTCATTTCATTTGTGAATATATAAACTGGCAAAATGCCTGTGTATTAATTATTCCTGATAATTTTGAATTAATGCTTATTGTCTGATACACAAGAAATAACACTCTTTTTATCGTTAAAAAATGATATTTCACTTTGCCCGCGCCGCGAAAGTCACTGATAATGCCTCCGTTCGTAAATTCAAAATGGCGTAATCTAATATATGCTAAATTTATTTGTTGGCCTTGATATATATACGGGGCTTTTGTTATTACTTGCTCTGGCATTTGTGTTGTTCTACGAAGCAATCAATGGTTTTCATGACACGGCAAATGCGGTGGCAACCGTTATTTATATCCGCGCCATGCAACCACAACTTGCTGTGGTAATGGCGGCGTTTTTTAACTTTTTTGGCGTATTGCTTGGCGGACTTAGCGTCGCTTATGCCATCGTCCATATGTTGCCAACCGATTTGCTGCTGAATATGGGGTCAACCCACGGTCTGGCGATGGTCTTTTCCATGCTGCTGGCGGCGATTATCTGGAACCTGGGAACGTGGTTTTTTGGTTTACCGGCCTCCAGTTCACATACTTTGATTGGCGCGATTATCGGCATCGGTTTAACTAATGCGATGTTAACCGGCTCATCGGTGATGGACGCGTTAAATCTGCGTGAAGTGACCAAGATTTTCTCCTCACTGATCGTCTCCCCAATTGTGGGGCTGGTGATTGCGGGAGGACTGATTTTCCTGCTGCGCCGCTTCTGGAGCGGGACGAAAAAGCGTGACCGTATTCACCGCATTCCTGAGGATCGCAAAAAGAAAAAAGGTAAACGTAAGCCGCCATTCTGGACGCGTATTGCACTGATTGTTTCCGCTGCGGGCGTGGCGTTTTCGCATGGTGCGAACGATGGACAAAAAGGGATCGGTCTTGTGATGCTGGTGCTGGTGGGAATTGCGCCCGCCGGGTTTGTCGTCAATATGAACGCGTCCGGCTATGAAATTACCCGTACCCGCGATGCAGTGACTAACTTTGAACACTATCTGCAACAGCATCCTGAATTGCCGCAGAAATTGATTACGATGGAACCCCCGCTGCCTGCGACTCCGACGGATGGCACACAAGTGACGGAGTTCCATTGTCATCCGGCAAATACCTTTGATGCGATTGCGCGCGTTAAAACGATGCTGCCAGGCAATATGGAAAGCTACGAGTCGTTAAGCGTGAGTCAGCGCAGCCAGCTGCGCCGCATTATGCTGTGCATTTCTGATACCTCCGCGAAGCTGGCGAAACTGCCAGACGTCAGTAAAGAAGACCAGAACCTGCTGAAAAAACTGCGTAGCGATATGTTAAGCACCATTGAATACGCTCCGGTGTGGATCATTATGGCAGTGGCGCTGGCGCTCGGTATCGGCACCATGATTGGCTGGCGTCGTGTAGCGATGACCATCGGTGAGAAGATTGGTAAGCGTGGCATGACGTATGCGCAAGGGATGGCGGCGCAAATGACGGCGGCGGTATCTATCGGCCTTGCCAGCTACATCGGTATGCCAGTTTCCACAACACACGTACTCTCTTCTGCGGTGGCAGGGACGATGGTCGTGGATGGTGGAGGCTTACAGCGTAAAACGGTAACCAGCATCCTGATGGCGTGGGTGTTCACCTTACCGGCGGCGATTTTTCTGTCTGGTAGTCTGTACTGGATAGCATTGCAGTTGATTTAACCTTGCTGAAATGCCCGGTCCTGGCGATCGGGCATTTCCATTTTTGACTAGTGATATCCCCGCGCGGTCATAAAATCCGTTATCGCTTTTTCTGCATCAATCAGTACTTGTTCCAGCGGCTGATTGGCATCAACATCAACCAGTTGTGCTCCGCCAAACGTTAACTGCGGGGTGACCGCAATTTTCCTCGCCAGCGATTCCCTTTTGTGGTCAGGTTTGCGCGCGCAGGCAACGTCCAGATCAACATTGAGTTTGATAACTAAATCAGGTTTATAGCTCGCCATCCAGTGAAACGCTTTACGTTCCTGGCTTGCCAGCCATGAAACAAACCAGCCGCCTTCAACGTTGGGTGGGAACACCGTACCATCGTAAGCGCCAGGAATTTGGTCCTGCGGATAACGGTCGGTTAAAACAATCAACCCGCGACGACGACAGGCGAGCATATGGCGAAAACGCAGTAAGCGACGGGCGACAAATGCCGTAATCACCAGCGCCGGAACCGGCCCTGGTAATTTTTTTGCCGTTTTCACTTCATTTTTTTCAATGGTTTTATGCAGGGATTTTCCCATCAACGGTAATTTTGTCACCGCACGTCCGACATTTCCGGCCTGCTTTCCTAAATGAACTCTTTCGGCGGCACCATATTTTCCAACAACGTTAATGAGATGTTCACACACCGTTGACTTGCCTGAACCATCGCTACCAATGACAGCAATTAATGGAGGAGTTATTGACTTCATGAATATATCCTTAAATTTAAATACCCGTCCAAAATATTTATTTAATTAATGTGTTTTTATGAAAGTGTAATTCAGGTCAATGTGACGGTGATGCTGCCAACTTA
>NZ_PZKQ01000100.1:0-7483 GCF_003046645.1 Escherichia sp. MOD1-EC6475
AGTTGGAGTCATTACCAAATAGTGCATATAACTATTTACCACATCAATATTAAAAATCTTAGACATCTGTAAAATCTTTCGCGCGCAATCACTTACGCGTTCATACTTTTCAGGATGGTATTGGAAGGTTAATAAATATGAATACAACAACACCCACTGGGATGCTGCAACAACCTCGCCCATTTTTCATGATCTTTTTTGTCGAATTATGGGAGCGATTCGGCTACTACGGCGTGCAAGGCGTGCTGGCGGTTTTCTTCGTTAAACAGCTCGGATTCTCACAAGAGCAGGCCTTTGTCACCTTTGGCGCTTTTGCTGCGCTGGTCTATGGACTTATCTCCATTGGTGGCTATGTCGGCGACCACCTACTTGGGACTAAACGCACCATTGTTCTTGGGGCTATTGTGCTGGCGATTGGTTACTTCATGACCGGAATGTCGCTACTTAAGCCTGATCTGATTTTCATCGCCCTGGGCACTATTGCCGTCGGCAACGGCTTGTTTAAAGCCAACCCGGCAAGCCTGCTTTCTAAATGCTATCCACCGAAAGACCCGCGTCTGGATGGTGCTTTCACTCTGTTTTACATGTCGATCAATATTGGTTCATTGGTGGCGCTGTCGCTGGCACCAGTGATTGCCGATAGATTTGGTTATTCCGTTACCTATAACCTGTGCGGGGTAGGTTTGATTGTCGCGCTACTGGTCTACATCGCCTGTCGCGGGATGGTGCAAGATATTGGTTCAGATCCTGACTTCCGACCACTGAACTTCGGCAAACTGTTGTACGTGTTGATTGGCAGCGTAGTGATGATCTTCGTCTGTGCATGGCTGATGCACAACGTAGAAGTCGCCAATCTGGTGCTGATCACCCTCTCCATCGTCGTCACCATTATCTTCTTCCGTCAGGCATTCAAGCTGGATAAAACCGGGCGCAATAAAATGTTTGTCGCCTTTGTGCTGATGCTCGAAGCGGTGGTGTTTTACATCCTCTACGCCCAGATGCCAACGTCGCTGAACTTCTTTGCCATCAACAACGTGCATCATGAAATTCTCGGTTTTTCCATCAACCCGGTCAGCTTCCAGGCACTTAACCCGTTCTGGGTGGTACTCGCCAGCCCAATACTGGCGGGCATTTACACTCATCTGGGTAACAAAGGCAAAGACCTCTCGATGCCGATGAAATTTACTCTCGGCATGTTTATGTGCTCGCTGGGTTTTCTGACTGCCGCCGCTGCGGGGATGTGGTTTGCTGATGCGCAGGGGCTGACATCACCGTGGTTTATCGTGCTGGTTTACTTGTTCCAGAGCCTGGGTGAACTGTTTATTAGCGCCCTGGGGCTGGCAATGGTTGCTGCTCTGGTGCCGCAGCATTTGATGGGTTTTATTCTGGGGATGTGGTTTCTGACGCAGGCTGCCGCGTTCTTGCTCGGCGGCTATGTGGCAACATTTACCGCAGTGCCAGACAATATTACCGATCCGCTTGAGACGTTACCTGTCTACACCAACGTGTTTGGTAAGATTGGTCTGGTCACGCTGGGCGTTGCAGTAGTGATGTTGATGATGGTGCCCTGGCTGAAACGAATGATTGAGACACCGGAAAGCCATTAATTTTTTTGCAGAAAAACGGGTAGCTATAACGCTACCCGTTTTACTTTTACTCCGGCGTACCCGCATAAATATCAAAGCGATGCCCTTTGGTAACAACCGCGTTCGGTGTGGCGACATTCGCCAGCGGCGGCGCATAGTCCGGGCGCTTCACCACCACGCGTTTGGTCGCCAGCAACCGCGCAGGCTCCAGCAACCCATCGGCATCGAGATCCGGCCCCACCAGCGACTGAAACACACGCATCTCTTTTTTCACCAGCGCGCTTTTCTGCTTATGTGGGAACATCGGGTCAAGATAGACCACCTGCGGGCGCGGAGTAATATCGGTCAGCGCCGTCAGACTGGAAGCATGAATCAACTGCAACCGTTCCTGCAACCAGCCGCCGATTTCCGCATCGGCATAGCCACGCGCCAGGCCATCGTCGAGCAATGCGGCAACCACTGGATTACGTTCCAGCATCCGCACGCGGCAGCCGACCGAAGCCAGCACAAAGGCATCGCGCCCCAGCCCTGCGGTGGCGTCGACGACATCCGGCAGATAATCGCCTTTAATGCCCACCGCTTTTGCTACCGCCTCACCGCGACCACCGCCGAATTTGCGTCGGTGCGCCATTGCCCCGCCGACAAAATCAACGAAAATGCCGCCAAGTTTCGGCTCATCACGCTTACGCAGTTCCAGATGCTCCGGCGTTAATACCAGCGCCATCAGGTTGTCTTCATCATGTTCCAGCCCCCAGCGGGTCGCCAGAACAGATAAGGCGCCGTCTCCGGCGCCCGATTCATCAATTAAGCAGATTTTCACTGACTGATCAGCCCTTAATGCCGTAGTGCTCCAGCATCGCATCCAGTTGCGGTTCACGACCACGGAAGCGTTTGAACAGTTCCATAGGCTCTTCTGAACCGCCACGGCTCAGAATGTTGTCGAGGAACGACTGTCCAGTATCACGGTTGAAGATCCCCTCTTCCTCAAAGCGCGAAAAGGCATCCGCCGCCAGCACATCGGCCCACAGGTAGCTGTAGTAACCTGCGGCATAACCACCGGCAAAGATATGGCTAAATGCATGTGGGAAACGACCCCATGACGGAGACGGCACCACGGCAACCAGTTTTTTGATTTCTGCCAGGGTTTCGAGGATTTTCGCTCCCTGATCCGGGCGGAACTCTGCATGGAGGCGGAAATCGAACAGACCGAACTCTAATTGGCGCAGAATAAACAGCGCCGCCTGGTAGTTCTTCGCCGCCAGCATTTTATCCAGCAGCTCTTTCGGCAGCGGTTCGCCGGTTTCATAATGACCGGAGATAAACGCCAGCGCCTCCGGCTCCCAGCACCAGTTTTCCATAAACTGGCTCGGCAGTTCGACCGCATCCCACGGCACCCCGCTGATCCCGGAAACACCGGCAGTTTCGATGCGGGTCAGCATATGGTGCAGGCCATGACCGAACTCGTGGAACAGGGTGATTACTTCGTCGTGGGTAAACAGTGCCGGTTTACCGTTCACCGGACGGTTGAAGTTACAGGTCAGATAAGCGACCGGTTTTTGCAACGAACCGTCGGCTTTGCGCATCTGGCCTACGCAGTCATCCATCCACGCCCCGCCGCGCTTGTTCTCACGGGCATACAGGTCGAGGTAGAAGCTGCCGCGCAGTTCGTTGTTCTCATCATACAGTTCAAAGAAACGTACATCCGGGTGCCAGACATCAACATCTTTACGCTCTTTCGCGGTGATGCCGTAAATACGTTTCACAACTTCAAACAGCCCGTTAACCGCTTTGTTTTCCGGGAAGTACGGACGCAGTTGTTCGTCGCTGATGCTGTAGAGGTGCTGTTTCTGTTTTTCGCTGTAGTAAGCGATATCCCACGGCTGCAACTCATCGACGCCAAATTCGGCTTTGGCGAAGGCGCGCAGTTGCGCCAGCTCTTTTTCACCTTGCGGACGCGCACGTTTTGCCAGATCGGTTAAGAAATCAAGCACCTGCTGCGGGTTCTCCGCCATTTTGGTAGCCAGTGATTTGAAGGCGTAGTTTTCAAAGCCCAGCAGTTGCGCCAGTTCGTGGCGCAGGGCGAGGATCTCTTCCATCACCTTGCTGTTGTCCCACTTACCAGCGTTCGGGCCTTGATCGGAGGCGCGGGTGCTGTAAGCGCGATACATCTCTTCACGCAGAGACTGATTGTCGCAGTAGGTCATTACCGGCAGGTAGCTTGGGATATCCAGCGTCAGCAGGTAGCCTTCCAGCCCTTTCGCTTCGGCCTGGGCTTTTGCCGCAGCCAGCGCGCTTTCTGGCATCCCCGCCAGCTCCGCTTCGTCGGTGACGAGTTTGGTCCAGCCCATCGTCGCATCGAGGACGTTGTTGCTGTACTGGTTGCCCAGCTCAGAAAGACGGGTGGCAATTTCGCCGTAACGCTGCTGTTTCTCTTTCGGCAGACCGATGCCAGAGAGTTCGAAGTCGCGCAGTGCGTTATCAACCGCTTTTTTCTGCGCCGTGTTCAGCGTGGCGTAGTAATCGCCATCGCGCAGATCGCGGTACGCTTTGTACAGCCCTTCGTGTTGCCCGACCCAGGTGCTGTATTCCGACAGCAGCGGCAGCGTTTGTTCGTACGCTTCACGCAGTTCCGGGCTATTTTTCACCGAGTTCAGGTGGCTGACCGGGGAGAAGATACGTCCCAGCACATCGTCCACTTCCGCCAGTGGCTGGCAGAGATTTTCCCAGGTGTACGGTGCCCCCTGCGCTACCACGCGCTCCACATTTTCGCGGCAGTCGTTCAGCGCCTTAGTGACAGCAGGAACGACATGTTCCGGGAGAATTTTAGAAAACGGCGGCAATTCAAAGGGAGTCAGTAACGGATTCGTCATAGGTACAGTCCTGGTTAAATAGAGGGAACGAAACGCTCACAGGCGCTTTCGCCGGAGGCGACGCAGACGTCTTATCCAACCTACGTTAATAGGCCGATGCCATCCGACGCGTAATGGGTAATAGCATGGGGTTAAGTGTAGTGAATTTCAATGAGAAACGTTACGCTTTCGCGGCGACGGCCTCTTTTCGGTATACTGTCCTGATATGCTTTTGTGCGCCCCAAATACGGGCCGATTTTTACTTACCGGAACACCTTTACCCATGCTCAGTTATCGCCACAGCTTTCACGCTGGCAACCACGCCGACGTCCTTAAACATACCGTTCAGAGCCTGATCATCGAGTCGCTGAAAGAGAAAGATAAACCGTTTCTCTATCTCGATACCCACGCGGGTGCCGGGCGTTATCAGTTAGGCAGCGAACATGCCGAGCGTACCGGCGAATATCTCGAAGGTATCGCCCGTATCTGGCAGCAGGACGATTTGCCCGCAGAACTGGAGGCGTACATCAATGTGGTTAAACACTTCAACCGTAGCGGTCAGTTGCGTTACTACCCCGGATCACCGTTGATTGCTCGCCAGCTACTGCGCGAGCAGGACAGTCTGCAACTGACCGAGCTGCACCCGAGCGATTACCCGTTGCTGCGTTCTGAATTTCAGAAAGACAGCCGTGCGCGCGTCGAAAAAGCCGACGGTTTCCAGCAGCTTAAGGCCAAGCTGCCGCCGGTTTCTCGCCGTGGTTTAATCCTTATCGATCCGCCGTATGAAATGAAAACTGACTATCAGGCGGTGGTCAGCGGGATAGCAGAAGGTTACAAACGTTTCGCCACTGGCACTTACGCATTGTGGTATCCAGTGGTGCTGCGCCAGCAAATTAAGCGCATGATCCACGACCTGGAAGCGACTGGCATTCGCAAAATTCTGCAAATTGAACTGGCGGTACTGCCAGACAGCGATCGCCGTGGCATGACCGCTTCCGGCATGATTGTGATTAACCCGCCGTGGAAGCTGGAACAGCAGATGAATAACGTGCTGCCGTGGCTGCACAGCAAACTGGTTCCGGCAGGCACCGGGCACGCCACCGTAAGCTGGATCGTGCCGGAGTAATTGCAGCCATTGCTGGCACCTATTACGTCTCGCGCTACAATCGCGGTAATCAACGATAAGGACAATATGTCATGACTAAACACTATGATTACATCGCCATCGGCGGCGGCAGCGGCGGTATCGCCTCCATCAACCGCGCGGCTATGTACGGCCAAAAATGTGCGCTGATTGAAGCCAAAGAACTGGGCGGCACCTGCGTGAACGTCGGCTGCGTGCCGAAAAAAGTGATGTGGCACGCGGCGCAAATCCGTGAAGCGATCCACATGTACGGCCCGGATTATGGTTTCGATACCACCATCAATAAGTTCAACTGGGAAACGTTGATCGCCAGCCGTACCGCCTATATCGACCGTATTCATACCTCCTATGAAAACGTGCTCGGTAAAAATAACGTTGATGTAATCAAAGGCTTTGCCCGCTTCGTTGATGCCAAAACGCTGGAGGTAAACGGCGAAACCATCACGGCCGATCATATTCTGATCGCCACCGGCGGTCGTCCGAGCCACCCGGATATTCCGGGCGTGGAATACGGTATTGATTCTGATGGCTTCTTTGCCCTACCCGCTTTGCCAGAGCGCGTGGCAGTGGTTGGTGCGGGTTACATCGCCGTTGAACTGGCTGGCGTTATTAACGGCCTCGGCGCGAAGACGCATCTGTTTGTGCGTAAACACGCGCCGCTGCGCAGCTTTGACCCGATGATCACTGAAACACTGGTCGAAGTGATGAACGCTGAAGGCCCGCAGCTGCACACCAATGCAATCCCGAAAGCGGTGGTGAAAAATGCCGATGGCAGCCTGACGCTGGAGCTGGAAGATGGTCGCAGTGAAACGGTGGATTGCCTGATTTGGGCGATTGGACGTGAACCTGCCAATGACAACATCAACCTCGAAGCCGCTGGCGTTAAAACCAACGAAAAAGGCTATATCGTCGTCGATAAATATCAAAATACTAACGTTGAAGGTATTTACGCGGTGGGCGATAACACAGGTGCAGTGGAACTGACGCCGGTCGCGGTGGCGGCGGGTCGCCGTCTCTCTGAACGGCTGTTTAACAACAAGCCGGATGAGCATCTGGATTACAGCAACATTCCGACCGTGGTCTTCAGCCATCCGCCGATTGGTACTGTTGGTTTAACGGAACCGCAGGCGCGTGAGCAGTACGGCGATGATCAGGTGAAAGTGTATAAATCGTCTTTCACCGCGATGTATACCGCCGTCACCACTCACCGCCAGCCGTGCCGCATGAAGCTGGTGTGCGTTGGCCCAGAAGAGAAGATTGTCGGTATTCACGGCATTGGTTTTGGTATGGACGAAATGTTGCAGGGCTTCGCGGTGGCGCTGAAGATGGGCGCAACCAAAAAAGACTTCGACAACACGGTTGCCATTCACCCGACGGCGGCAGAAGAGTTCGTGACAATGCGTTAAATGTTAAAGGGCAAAGAGTGGTGTGCTCTTTGCCCTTAGCTACGTTTCCGCTATCAGTTCAGAAGCTGAAGCAGAAAGCGGATCAGTTCCAGTAGCGCAATTAACGCTCCAAGAACGATGATTGCTTTATCAATCACCCGTTTTCTCCATGCGATGGAGTGAGAATGCATCCGTTTACTCATCCATTGCCTGTCACGGCGCATGTCCCATTGTTAGATGTGGGCAATCTCACTCCGGCCAGAGCATCAGTTAACGGCACCACCCGTACTTCTGACCAGGACTTTGAAAGCGTTTATGCGCATTACCAGAGTGAAAATGCCTCAGAACTAACTGGATAATCATACAGTACATGCAGGTTATAAAACCAGCATGTCCTTGCAATGGTTTCAGTATGGTATTAGCATTGATGCGTTAGATGATGGCATTCTCACTCCAGCCAGAGCCACCAACTCTGGGCTGCAAAGTAAAAAACCGACGCGAAGTCGGTTTTTTTACGTC
>NZ_PZKQ01000101.1:0-6841 GCF_003046645.1 Escherichia sp. MOD1-EC6475
TGCCGCCAGTATCCCTTAAACATAGTGAAGATCGTTCCGGGTTTTGAACCCAGGATATTCGCTATTTCACTGAAGCCTGTTCCGTTCTTCCATAGTTCAAAAACAGAGGCTTTTTCCTCAGCTTACGTATTTCGATTTGTTCTGGTGTTATCGGAGAGGCTTTTGGTGTTTTGCCCTGACGCTCATCACGCAGTTGTTTGACCCATCTTGTCATTGTGGAAAGGCCAACATCCATAGCTTTGGCGGCATCTGCCACCGTGTATTTCTGGTCAACAATCAGTTGAGCGGATTCGCGTTTAAACTCTGCGCTAAAATTTCTTTTTTTCATTGGAGCACCTGTGTTGTTCTGAGGTGAGCATATCACCTCTGTTCAGGTGGCCAAATTCAGTGTGCCACTTCAACGCACCAAAATTCGCAGCTGGTGAGGTATTTGGGCTTCAGGAGGCGTCCGGCATGAAAGGCGTTCTTTTCCGTGCTAAAGACGCAATCAAGGAAAAATTCGGCGCTCGCTGGCTGCCAGCGAAGGCGAAGAACAGCGATTTCCCGGGCAACTGGTGGATTATCGAGACAAAACACAACGTGGCGGACGTTCTGGCCGTCATCCAACAATACGCATAACAGGAGCGCCCGGTTCGCCGGGCGTCGCATAATATGGTCACACTATCTGATACAATAAAACCGAATAAAACATATCTTGAGGCGGTACTCCGTACAGCGTTGTTAGGAAAAACAGAAGACGAATACGTTGATTTCTTCCTGTCAGGGCTACGCGGGCGATTACTGAAAAATCCCCGCCTGTACCGCAGCTATGGTCCATACTGGCCGGAAATTAAAAAATTATTACTGGAGCGCGGTTATGGTAATTTCGGTCGTCTCGTTGACCGTGACGTTCGCAAAATTTACCGTTATGACCGCCCGGCGCTAACACTCATAGCCGCGACGCTCTACAGCCAGGAGCGTTTTGATAATGGTCAGATATACTCAGCCTGGCATTTACTGCCTGTGCCTGAAGAAGTTGACGACCAGGACTATGAGTTTGAGTCTTACGATTTGGAAGTTGAAGCCTTAGCACAGGCTGGAGATAAAACTTGAAAAAGCGATACTACACAGTAAAGCATGGGACGCTACGAGCATTACAAGAGTTTGCTGACAAGCATAACGTTGAGGTGCGCAGGGAAGGGGGAAGTAAAGCTCTGCGCATGTACCGTCCTGACGGAAAATGGCGGACGGTCGTCGATTTCAAAACAAACAGCGTTCCCCAGGGCGTCCGCGACCGGGCATTCGAAGAATGGGAGCAGATCATCATAGATAATGCTCTGCTACTAAATGCTGACTGAGTTTAATATTACAATATTATCTGGGAGATAAATGCATCTTATTTCCCAGATGATAACTGATGTTTTGCATATTCACATGGTGTACAATTATAATACTGCCTAAATAGGTACACAAAGTACGATATACTACTAAAAACACAACTTTCTGATACTTGTTTGAGGGGGCGGTTTTGCTTTAGTAATTTAATAGCAAAAGCCATCCGTGTATCAAGTAATAACTTACTGAAGGAGGTGTTTTCTAATAATAGTTTTTTCTTTATTAAACTCTCACTCATGTATAGATAATCAGTTAAATCTCTTAGTTTCCAATGTTTAGATACATCTGAAAGAAATATGCTGCGTACTTTCCCTGAGAAAGTAGGCATGCCAGACGTAAGAAAAGCTCTAAGGTTGTCAACATCACTAAAAATTGAAAGTAATGAAAAAGTTAAAGCATCCTTAAAATCAGGATGTATATGATTCTGGTCACTTATATTATCGATCATCCTGATTAATAAATCAGGATAAGCAAAAGACTTTTTTAGCAAATGTGGGCATTTATCCAGAAGTTGCTTCCCTTGGTGATTGTGACAAGATAAATAGTTTCTTACAGCACTATCATTAAGTTCGAATTCGATATATTTATCTGAATAGGTTTGTAAGAATTCGCGTTCAGAATGTTTAAGCAACAGCACATCACCATAATTTAATATTAAGAAATCCTTAAGAAATTGAAAATTTATCGGTTTCTTTATAAGGATGAAGTAACAGACTCCTGACATAGCTACCACCATTCTAAAGAGGCTTTGAACAAGAATAGAGATACAGCAGCACTGAAATCAAGAAGTTGTGCAAAAAATAAAAATATTGATTTGTGTCACAGTTGCTGCTTTTTATTATTGAATTTTTATCAATTTCACTACAGATAAATAAATTGACATAGTGTGTAACCCCTGTAAATATAAAGGGCACTTTATCTGCTAAAGCCAACCAATTTAAAAATAGAGGGCGGGAGCATGGAAGTTATCTACATAGTAGAACCAATCATTTCCACAAGCACTAACAAGTTGATAGCAGTGGAAGTGTTGAGCAGATTTTATTCCAACGAGGGGGCTATTCTTTCTACTCAGAAAGTATTAGGTATGTTTACAAGCAAGATGAAGATTAACTTGCTAAAATCTCAACTTAACACAATAATCAAGTATAAGCATTTTTTTGAATGCCATAATATATTATGCTCTATCAATGTAGATTATGATACCTGTTTATATATATATGGCAATAAACAAATTCAAGAACTACTAATAAACAATAAATTTATAGCGATTGAGATATCAGAAAACTATCCTGATTTAAGCGATGAGGATTACATCATATCCTTTCTACTGACTTTGACAGATAATGTTTGGCTTGATGATTTTGGAAGTGGTAACGCCACCATGAAAGCATTAATTAAAAATAAATATCATGCAATAAAACTTGATAAGTCATTTTTTCAAGAGCATATGATTAAGCCTCATTTTGATGTCATTATTAGCAATTTAAAAAAGTTATGTCCGAATATCATCGCTGAAGGCGTCGAAAACATTGATTGTCATAAGTTATCAAAAGGGATAGGGCTATGGGGCGCTCAGGGATATTTATTCCCATCAATTCCGCTGACGGAGATTGAGTCCATAGATAGTAAGTGGCTATCAGATTTATGAGATGCAGAGAGTTAGGATATTGATATGAACATCTAAGCACCTCATTACTGTGCTTAAAAGATGTTATCCTTACCTGTTAATTTACCTTGAGGAACTTTAGTGAGCTCCATCCGATAAAATGCTTTTATCATATTTACAAATGGCTCATATGGTGAATATTCGTTGTCTTGTTTAGTAACGGTGTCTGTCATTGTCCTGATGTAGTCTGCGCTTACCACGTTGTTGTATTCTGTTGCGAAGCAGCATAACAACGTCAGAACATGCTCTGTCGTTATTTCGATCCAGTTGATGTTGAAAAACTCATCGCCTTTTTTATCGTGTTCGGAATCGAAGATGCTTTGGTGGAGGATGTATTTGCCGGATTCCTTGCGCGGTAACTTGATCGCTTTCTGGCGTTCCAACTCCTTGTAAATCTGCATTGCTTCAATTAGTACCGGCCTGCCGTTCATGAAGGGATCGCGCAACCTTACACGCTGGCCAACTCGACCGGTAATAAAGCTGTTTTCCTCTTCCACCAGCACGATAAAACCCTTTTCCTCTTTTTCTCGCAATTCGCGCAGCAGCTGGAGTTCCATATCGCGGCGGCGTTCAGGGTAGCTGGTCCGCTCAGCCATTATCAGCTCGTTGTTGATCCATGCAGCAGTCATTGACGCCGGTTTACCGACGCTCATCGAAACAACGCATATTTTCTTATCCATAGCGCCCCCTATAAAAAAGAAAAGCCACCAGCGGCGGCTTAGCAATACAACTGAAGGTAGCGCCCGGTACTCAGACTGTGCCGTCCATGGAATATTTGAAAAGGGATCCATCCGTACCGGGCATGTGATGATTCTGACTGAAGTCACTTGTCAGTTGTCAATTATTTCAGATTAAAAATAATATATTTATTAGTGCATGATGTTTGCCATCTCATAGGCGTCAGCCAGCAATTCCATCTCTGACTTGTTCAGCAAGGTGAATTCTTTCTTGCCTCCAACCACACCATCGGCATGAACGGGGACCAGCCAGGGGTATTTTTCTCTTACTTCAGCCGGTGCTGCATGCTAGTGGTGCCATCTACAAAGGGGCAATTGCTTTTTGTGACAACCCGGCGCGGTACGACCGGAGATATGGTGCAGAGACACCTCTTCAGATATTACTCCATGCATGTAGCAGGCAATGCAGGGGAGAGTGCCAAGAGCATTGGCGATGGTCCGTTCCTCCGCCGTCGGTGTTCGCCCCTTCAAGCCACGAGATTTTATTTTTACCGCACTTTTCCGCGTTTTGCTGGCTGGTGGGCGCTCTTTCTGTTTAGCGATACGGCGGTCGATAGAATCCCGCATTTTCTGATATTGCGATTCTCGCCAGGCGGGGTCAGCCAACTTTTCCCGTTGCCGATCGCTCGTTCTCTGGCTGCCTTCTGCCACTCGCGGCGCTGTTCAAGTTTTTGTTCGATTGTTTTCATATGGCAAAAAAAGGCGGCCTAATGGCCGCCAATGATGTCAAGGAGTGAAGTAATGGCAACGTCTTCGTAGTTGACAAAAACTGCGGCTCAATTATAGTAATCAATTAGAGCAATTAAAGTTATTTATTTATCGCGAATCACATTTTTTCACTTCAGTACCTGTGTGCTATACTCCTTCTTGATTGATTGGATGCGGAATACAAACCCGCTCTTTTGTGCAGCCTGGCTCCTTGCCAGGATTTTTTTATTTCAGCATGGAAGCTGTTAACGCTTTGGACCTTGCTGAACTGATTGAAAGGGCTTTGTCAACGTGCCCCAAAAATTCGCCAAACTCGGCCATCACTTTGGCAAAACCGCGCCGTGCTTCTTTCTCGGTGGCATTCATCACGAAATGTTCAGCACTACGCATACTTTTGACAGGGAACGCAACGGATATTGAGTCAATATCAGGCATTCTATCGCTCAGCTTTACAGTGACAATGACGGCTGGCGACTGAATATTAGTGCTTACAGACAGCACTACATATTTTCCGTCGATGTTGAAATTCTTTCTCACATGTCACCATAAATATCAAAGAATTAGAGCAATCATTTACGCGTTAATGGCTAATCGCCATCTTCCAGCAGGCGCACCATTGCCCCTGTTTCACTATCCAGGTTACGGATATAGTTCATGACAATATTTACGTTGGTCCAGCCACCAGCTTGCATGATCTCCGGTAGTGAAACTCCGGCGCGGGCCATATCTCGTGCGGCTCCGACACGGGCACTGTGTCCAGACCAGGCCAGGTACCTCTGGCCAGAGTCATCCTTAGCCCCGTAAATCAATCGGTGAGTTGCTTCAAAAATCCCTTCCAGGGCGCGAGTTGATAGCTGGCTGGTGGCAGATGGCGCGGCAACACCATTTTTTCTGACACGGCAAAACAAGTAGTTATTCGGATCATCAGCCACACCAGAGACAGAAATCCATCGCTCAACCAGTTTAGTTACCCCCAGACTAAGTGCCTTCTCTACACCAGCGGTGCTAACCAGCGTTTTCGTTCTGCCAATATGGATTAACATTCTCCCACCGCCAGTACGTGAGATATCTTTAACTCTGATCCTAGAAATTTCGGCTATACGTAACAGGGTGTTATAAGCAATCCCCAGAAATGCCAGATTACGTATATCCTGGCAGCGATCGCTATTTTCCATGAGTGAACGAACCTGGTCGAAATCAGTGCGTTCGAACGCCAGCGCCTGTTTTGCACGCTCACCGGCATCAACGTTTTCTTTTCGGATCCGTCGGATGACCAGTGAAACAGCATTGCTGTCACTTGGTCGTGGCAGCCCGGACCGACGATGAAGCATATTTAGCTGGCCCAAATGTTGCTGGATAGTTTTCACTGCCAGACCGCGCGCCTGAAGATATAGAAGATAATCGCGAACATCTTCAGGTTCTGCGGGAAACCATTTCCGGTTATTCAACTTGCACCATGCCGCCCATGACCGGCAAACGGACAGAAGCATTTTCCAGGTATGCTCAGAAAACGCCTGGCGATCCCTGAACATATCCATCAGGTTCTTGCGAACCTCATCACTCGTTGCATCGACCGGCAATGCAGGCAAATTTTGGTGTACGGTCAGTAAATTGGACATTTGACACTCAGATAATGGTTTTAAGTAAAGTGTACAGGATCGGCTCTGCCTTTACCTGTTTATGGTTCTCGTCATAGAAACGCCAACGACCGCGACTGCGTTCTATCTTTTCTTCACCGCGCGATAATGACAGTTGACAACTATCACGATCAAACCCTTTTGCCCGCCAGTAACCACGATTTTTCTCAAGCTCAAGATGAGTGGACACTTTAGCAGCTGAATATCCCATTTTTCACCTCTGATTGATTGGTGGTGCTAAGTGCGCTACGCGAAATCTGGAGCACTAACACTGCCAACATTTCGCAGATTTTACGTAGCGCAACCTTGATCAAATGATCAAGTGATCACTATTTGACCTGATAAGGTATTGAACTGTATAGATTTACAGGTAAATTGATCATGTTCAATAACCCTTAAGATAACTTCGTATAATGTATGCTATACGAAGTTATTAGGTCTGAAGAGGAGTTTACGTCCAGCTGCGCATAAAAATCAAGAATTATTAGAGCAATAAATTTTGAGAGAATAATCCCACTCCACCAGCCAAAAACTGGATTGTTTTTCATAGTTGTTTGACAATTGCTCTAATAAATTATAGTTTTGCCGCCGTTACGTAATACGACTTTGGATTCACTATTTAATGTGTCTTCAGCGTTGTAGAGCGGCTCAGAAGGAAATGAGCAAACAGGGAAACCTTATACAACGGCATTACAGCTATGGAAGGTGCGAATAAGCAG
>NZ_PZKQ01000102.1:0-5957 GCF_003046645.1 Escherichia sp. MOD1-EC6475
GAACTTGTTCGCACCTTCCCTATGCATTGCTCATCTTACACACAGCGCAATGTTGTTAGATTACCCCAGCATGGATCATGGGTGAAACAGTAGGTCAGAGCTTCAGGCTCTGTGTTGTCAATACAGTGAGGCATAATTATGGCTTTCATTCAACCAACCATCGACGACGTTAGACATTGCTCTAACGCTTTATCTGTAGACCCTGCCGAAACCGACGCAGCCCGCGCCATTGCTGAACACTACTCAAAGATATCCAATCAGGAGTACCGCATCACCCAAGACGACCTGGATGACCTCACTGACACAATCGAATATCTCATGGCAACTAACCAGTTAGACTCACAATAAATGCACTAATAAATCTATTATTTTCGTTTGATCCCTCTATAATATAGGTCAGTAATGACCGGTTTTCTCAGCCGGGCGTTATTGACCATGTCAATTCTGGAGGAGGATCAATGATAAATTATGTCTACGGCGAACAACTGTACCAGGAGTTCGCCAGCTTCAGGGATCTCTTTCTAAAAAAAGCTGTTGCACGCGCCCAACACGTTGATACAGCCAGCGACGGTCGTCCTGTACGCCCGGTTGTCGTTCTACCGTTCAAAGAAACTGACAGCATTCAGGCTGAAATTGATAAATGGACTTTAATGGCGCGGGAACTGGAACAGTACCCAGACCTCAATATCCCAAAGACTATTTTATATCCAGTGCCTAACATCCTTCGCGGTGTGCGTAAGGTTACAACTTATCAGACAGAAGCTGTGAACAGCGTCAACATGACCGCTGGCCGCATTATTCATCTGATTGATAAGGACATTCGCATCCAAAAAAGCGCGGGGATCAATGAGCACAGTGCGAAATACATAGAGAACCTGGAAGCAACAAAAGAGCTAATGAAGCAGTACCCGGAGGATGAAAAATTCCGTATGCGCGTACACGGCTTTAGCGAAACAATGCTGCGCGTCCACTACATTTCCAGTAGCCCTAACTACAATGATGGTAAATCAGTTAGTTACCATGTGCCACTGTGTGGCGTGTTTATCTGCGATGAAACTCTCCGTGATGGAATTATCATCAACGGTGAATTCGAAAAAGCAAAATTTAGCCTTTATGACTCCATAGAACCGATCATCTGCGACCGCTGGCCGCAAGCAAAAATATATCGCCTGGCAGATATTGAAAATGTAAAAAAACAAATTGCCATCACTCGCGAAGAGAAAAAGGTTAAGTCAGCCGCATCAGTTACGCGCAGCCGTAAAACCAAGAAGGGGCAGCCAGTAAACGACAACCCCGAAAGCGCGCAATAAATTATGCCCGGCATCAACCGGGCATTCTTCCATTATTCAGCCGCCACCGGTTTTAACAAGCCAGCATCGAGCAGTTTACGCGTCAACCACTGCTGGCCTTTACCCGTTAATTGAGGCGTCAACCGTATCTGGTAGTCATCTTCATCATCCAGCACCACTTCTTTCACCGTGAAATACCCCGCGTTGATGTACTGCTGGAACGGTACATTTTTACGGCCTCCGGACGCTATCAGAATGCCGTTCTCCCGTAACCAGGCAAACAGCGCATTTTGTTTAAGTCCAACGACCTTTGCAAAATTCCCAATCAGGATCCCTTTAGCTACTGATACCCGGTCGGCAAAATCGACTTTAGAAGCGGCGGCCACCAGCTGCTGATTTAGCTGGTGGGCTTTCTGTTCCAGAAGTTGCTTTTGTTCAGCTAACTCGGCAGCCAGGCGCAGAGCTTCTGGAAGCGTCTGGGGGATTGCGACCGGTTGCTGTTCTTTTTGTCGGAAGTAGCTGTCTTCCAGTTTTTCAAAGAATGCCCATGCCTGATCGGTTTCGAGCATTTTAGCGTGACGGGCAGCTCCTCGTTCTGTCCAGAGGATGAGAGAGCGCGCTTTGGGGGAGACTGGATTTTGTGAGTAGTTTAAAGCTACCCGCAAATTTTTCAGCTCATCGCCAATAACCTTGAAAAAGTGCTTCGCTTCAACAAAGCGCACTTTGTTCTCATGATGATTCTGGCGAATGCGAATCGCTTCTGTACCATACCCCTTAGCAAGAGTTTCGGTTGTTGGGGGAACCGCAGAATTCGGAAAAAATCGTACGCTAAGCTAACGGTGTTCTCGTGACAGCTCTTTGACTAGGCTTTCTAAGGCCATTCTGATAGCCCTGACTTCCTGAAAAGCCATGGCTAAAATTTGTGCGGCTAAAAGGGATAACCGATGGTAAAGTAAGTTATCCCTGTCGAGATACTGAAAAGCGTTATCCTCGTTTTTCCCAAAACTGTTTTGCCAGTTCGCTCAGAGCGCTAGTTAACTGAGCGACAGATTTCGCACTTTGCAAATTATTCTGCCCGGTCTGTACATTGGTATCAGCAGCATCGCGTATATTGATAATACTGCGGTTTATGTCTTCACTTACTGCTCCCTGCTGCTCGACCGCAGTCGCTATTTGCGCGTTCATGTCGGTAATTTCGTTAACGCGTTGGCCAATTCCATCAAGAGCTGTAGCTGCTTCCTCTGCGTGAGCTACACTCGTGTGCGCTTGCCGACTACTTTGCTCCATGACTGTAACAGCGGATTGCGCTCGCTCTTGTAGAGCGCTGATCATGCTTTGAATATCCGTTGTCGATTGCTGTGTGCGAGCAGCAAGACTGCGAACCTCATCGGCGACAACAGCAAAACCACGCCCCTGCTCACCAGCACGCGCGGCCTCAATTGCTGCGTTGAGTGCCAACAAATTCGTTTGCTCGGCGATCCCTCGTATAACGTCAAGAACTTTTGATATCTCGTTACTTTGACCTTCAAGCTCATGAATAACCTGAGTGGCTTGCCTAATTTCACCTTCAAGGGCAGTGATTGACTGGCTTGTGTGGGCTACCAGACGCTGGCCAGATGCCGTCTCAGTGTCTGCTCTTCCGGCCGCATCTGCAGCATGCTGTGCATTGCTCGCAACCTCTTGAATGCTTGCCACCATTTGGTTTACTGCCGTTGCTATTTGATCTGTCTCTGCCTGCTGCTCAACTGTAAGTACATTGCTTGACTCAATATCCTTTAGTAGGCCTCGGGTGTGTTCGCTAAGCCGATTTGATGCATCACCTATGCGACCTACTATGGCGCCTGTTTCAGCTTGCATCATTCGTAAAGCAAACTCTATTTGGCCAAACTCATCGGTGCGCCCAGTGTAGAGGGATTGACTTAATGGGTTATTGGAAATATTCCTGGCTCTTTCAACCAGTCTTCCAAGAGGAGAGAGAATAGCCAAAACACTAACAGAGCTTAAGCTTCCTGACATTAAAGTGGCTAACAATAAGCTGCTTATTGATGTATCAGTAAGCATGCCGGCAGCCATTGCGCTTGATATAATACTACCCCATATGAGCAAGAGTATTTTCACGGAAAAGCTAGCAGCCAATTTCGGCCTCGCGGCCTTCCCGCTTCTCAATTGAGCATATAATTTTTCCGCAGCCAAAACCTGCTCAGGTTCAGGCTTGGTCCTTACAGACTGGTATTCAACAATCGAACCATTCTTAGCTATTGGCGTTACATAAGCACTTACCCAATAGTGGTCGCCATTTTTACAGCGATTTTTTACTAGCCCCATCCATGAGCGGCCAGATTTTAATGTACTCCACATATGCTCAAATGCAGCAGGCGGCATATCTGGGTGTCTTACGATGTTGTGAGGCTGGCCTAATAGTTCTTCCTCAGTGAAACCACTGATTTTAATGAAGTCAGGATTAACGTACGTGATATGGCTTTGAGGGGAGGTAGTCGAAAGAATATTGGCATCTTTTGGGAGTTCTAAGTTTCGACCCGTCACTGGTAAATTCTGGCGCATAAGAACCTCAAGGGTTGGCTGTTTTATTTTATTGTTTTCGGCATTAAGCCCAATTTCTTGAGCGTTACGATAAAGCTAGCATGGAAACGATAGGTGCAAGCAAGTTAAGGGTTGCATCGCGCATGTCAATCTAGGCTATACCCTAACTTGATGTCAGGCAGGGCCGCGCCGCTTCGTCAGAATAGAGTCTGCTTTCCCATTTTTTGACACATGCCCGCGAAGGTTATAGATTTCAGCCTGACAGAAATGGGCTTTGAGGCACAACGGAACAGAAAGTGCACTTAAGCCGCCTTCAACCAAGGAGACATCGTGCAGGGGCACCGCATCGGCTACGTCCGGGTCAGCAGCTTTGACCAGAACCCGGAACGCCAGCTGGAACAAACCCAGGTGAGCAAGGTGTTCACCGACAAGGCATCGGGCAAGGACACCCAGCGCCCCCAGCTCGAAGCGCTGCTGAGCTTCGTCCGCGAAGGCGATACAGTGGTGGTGCACAGCATGGATCGGCTGGCCCGCAACCTCGATGACCTGCGTCGCTTGGTACAGAAGCTGACTCAGCGCGGCGTGCGCATCGAGTTCCTGAAGGAGGGCCTGGTGTTCACTGGCGAGGACTCGCCGATGGCCAACCTGATGCTGTCGGTGATGGGGGCCTTCGCTGAGTTCGAGCGCGCCCTGATCCGCGAGCGGCAGCGTGAGGGCATCGCCTTGGCCAAGCAGCGTGGCGCGTACCGGGGCCGCAAGAAAGCCCTGTACGATGAGCAGGCTGCTACCCTGCGGCAGCGAGCGACGGCCGGCGAGCCCAAGGCGCAGCTTGCCCGCGAGTTCAACATCAGCCGGGAAACCCTCTACCAGTACCTCCGCACGGACGACTGACACATGCCGCGTCGCTTGATCCTCTCGGCCACGGAGCGGGACACCCTGCTTGCGCTGCCGGAAAGCCAGGATGACCTGATCCGCTACTACACCTTCAACGACTCCGACCTGTCGCTGATCCGCCAGCGACGCGGCGACGCCAACCGCCTCGGCTTCGCCGTGCAGCTCTGCCTGCTGCGCTACCCCGGTTACGCGCTGGGAACCGACAGCGAGCTGCCCGAGCCGGTCATCCTGTGGGTGGCGAAGCAAGTCCAGGCCGAGCCGGCGAGCTGGGCAAAGTACGGCGAGCGCGACGTGACCCGTCGCGAGCATGCCCAGGAACTGCGCACCTACCTGCAACTGGCCCCGTTCGGCCTGTCCGACTTCCGCGCCCTGGTGCGCGAGCTAACCGAGCTGGCCCAGCAGACCGACAAAGGCTTGCTGCTGGCCGGTCAGGCCCTGGAGAGCCTACGGCAGAAACGACGCATCCTGCCGGCGCTGAGCGTGATTGACCGGGCCTGCTCGGAAGCCATTGCGCGAGCCAATCGGCGGGTCTACCGCGCCCTGGTCGAACCACTCACGGACTCGCATCGGGCCAAGCTGGACGAGCTGTTGAAGCTCAAGGCCGGCAGCAGCATCACCTGGTTGACCTGGCTGCGCCAGGCACCGCTGAAACCCAACTCTCGGCACATGCTGGAACACATCGAGCGGCTGAAGACATTTCAGTTGGTGGACTTGCCCGAAGGCCTGGGCCGGCACATCCACCAGAACCGCCTGCTCAAGCTGGCCCGCGAGGGTGGGCAGATGACGCCCAAAGACCTCGGTAAGTTCGAGCCGCAGCGCCGCTACGCGACCCTGGCCGCCGTGGTGCTGGAGAGCACCGCGACCGTGATCGATGAGCTGGTCGATCTGCATGACCGCATCCTGGTCAAGCTGTTCAGCGGCGCGAAGCACAAGCATCAGCAGCAGTTCCAGAAGCAGGGCAAGGCGATCAACGACAAGGTGCGCCTGTACTCCAGGATCGGCCAGGCGCTGCTGGAAGCGAAGGAAAGCGGCAGCGACCCCTATGCCGCCATCGAGGCGGTGATTCCCTGGGACGAGTTCACCGAGAGCGTCAGCGAGGCCGAGCTGCTGGCCCGGCCGGAAGGCTTCGACCACCTGCACCTGGTCGGCGAGAACTTCGCCACCCTGCGCCGTTACACGCCGGCCTTGCTGGAGGTGCTGGAACTGCGCGCCGCGCCGGCCGCGCAAGGCGTG
>NZ_PZKQ01000103.1:0-318 GCF_003046645.1 Escherichia sp. MOD1-EC6475
CAGATTTTTAAAGAGCAAAACTTCGCAGTGAACCCTTGCAGGTACACTCTGAAGTATTTTTTATTTAATCACTACAGAGATGGTGGAGCTATGCGGGATCGAACCGCAGACCTCCTGCGTGCAAAGCAGGCGCTCTCCCAGCTGAGCTATAGCCCCATAACATGTAGTTAAAACCTCTTCAAATTTGCGGTGCAAATTTGGTAGGCCTGAGTGGACTTGAACCACCGACCTCACCCTTATCAGGGGTGCGCTCTAACCACCTGAGCTACAAGCCTGTAGAGGTTTTACTGCTCATTTTCATCAGACAATCTGTGTGAG
>NZ_PZKQ01000104.1:0-472 GCF_003046645.1 Escherichia sp. MOD1-EC6475
TATGGCGTCGTTTTATACCCAGGATCCCCAGGTTAAACACGTGGTTGTGATTCTTATTTGGCTAAACGCGTTGTTTATGCCTATTTGGTCCGCCTCATGGGTATTACCTGCGGGTTTTAAAGGTGCTCGTGATGCCCGCTATGCCATGTGGGTTTCTATGTTGAGCATGTGGGGATGCCGAGTGGTAGTAGGTTATGCGCTGGGAATTATGCTTGGCTGGGGCGTGGTTGGCGTTTGGATGGGGATGTTTGCCGATTGGGCCGTGCGTGCTGTGTTGTTTTACTGGCGGATGGTGACCGGGCGCTGGCTATGGAAATATCCTCGCACTGAACATGAAAAGTGTGAAAAAAAGCCAGCCGTGTCGGAATAAACGACAAAACGCAGAATATTTCAGCAAACGATTTCAAAATTAAAAAACAGGCTTTGACAATGCGGATAGGCATCGTTAATATTCGCCCCGTTCTCACGATTC
>NZ_PZKQ01000105.1:0-3739 GCF_003046645.1 Escherichia sp. MOD1-EC6475
CACGCCTTGCGCGGCCGGCCCGTGCTGTTCCCCAACTTTTCGCTCGGCGAAGAGTATGAACATGCGCCGCCGGCGACGAATCGCCAAATCTCACCGTATCTCCCGAGCGGACGATTTCGCACCGGTCTGCCCGTCGAAGGGCTTGCGATCGAACGGGGCGACCTTTTCTATGCATGTCCGCGAGCCAGCGTCTTTTATGGCACGGCGCTCGACGCCGACCTTCGGACGCGCGGCGTAAGCACGCTTGTCATGGCCGGGATAAGCACCACCGGCGTTGTTCTTTCAAGCGTCGCCTGGGCTAGTGATGCGGACTACGACGTGCGTTTGGTCCAGGACTGCTGCTACGACCCGGATCGGGATGCCCACGAAGCTCTGTTGCGTTCCGGGTTCGGCGGACGTGTACAGGTCGTGTAATTTTCGGGCCTCGCATGATCGCGGCCATAGCCGCAGGTGGATTGGTGCGAGGCAGGGCCAGTCCAAGTCAGGGTGCGGTCATCGCGGCGCCTGCAACTCTCAAAAACCCATCGCCGTAGCGGAGGTCTTGTAATCGCATGTCATTACGCACGCCCGATTTATTGTTCACAGCGATAGCACCTGCCATTTGGGGCAGCACCTACATTGTCACCACCCAATACCTGCCGAACTTCTCACCGATGACGGTCGCGATGCTGCGGGCGTTGCCGGCGGGTTTATTGCTCGTGATGATCGTCCGACAGATTCCAACGGGAATCTGGTGGATGCGCATCTTCATCCTCGGCGCACTTAATATTTCGCTATTCTGGAGCTTGTTGTTTATTTCGGTCTACCGCCTGCCGGGCGGGGTCGCGGCGACGGTAGGCGCTGTGCAGCCGCTGATGGTCGTGTTCATCTCTGCCGCTCTGCTAGGTAGCCCGATACGATTGATGGCGGTCCTGGGGGCTATTTGCGGAACTGCGGGCGTGGCGCTGTTGGTGTTGACACCAAACGCAGCGCTAGATCCTGTCGGCGTCGCAGCGGGCCTGGCGGGGGCGGTTTCCATGGCGTTCGGAACCGTGCTGACCCGCAAGTGGCAACCTCCCGTGCCTCTGCTCACCTTTACCGCCTGGCAACTGGCGGCCGGAGGACTTCTGCTCGTTCCAGTAGCTTTAGTGTTTGATCCGCCAATCCCGATGCCTACAGGAACCAATGTTCTCGGCCTGGCGTGGCTCGGCCTGATCGGAGCGGGTTTAACCTACTTCCTTTGGTTCCGGGGGATCTCGCGACTCGAACCTACAGTTGTTTCCTTACTGGGCTTTCTCAGCCCGGGGACCGCCGTGTTGCTAGGATGGTTGTTCTTGGATCAGACGCTGAGTGCGCTTCAAATCATCGGCGTCCTGCTCGTGATCGGGAGTATCTGGCTGGGCCAACGTTCCAACCGCACTCCTAGGGCGCGTATAGCTTGCCGGAAGTCGCCTTGACCCGCATGGCATAGGCCTATCGTTTCCACGATCAGCGATCGGCTCGTTGCCCTGCGCCGCTCCAAAGCCCGCGACGCAGCGCCGGCAGGCAGAGCAAGTAGAGGGCAGCGCCTGCAATCCATGCCCACCCGTTCCACGTTGTTATAGAAGCCGCATAGATCGCCGTGAAGAGGAGGGGTCCGACGATCGAGGTCAGGCTGGTGAGCGCCGCCAGTGAGCCTTGCAGCTGCCCCTGACGTTCCTCATCCACCTGCCTGGACAACATTGCTTGCAGCGCCGGCATTCCGATGCCACCCGAAGCAAGCAGGACCATGATCGGGAACGCCATCCATCCCCGTGTCGCGAAGGCAAGCAGGATGTAGCCTGTGCCGTCGGCAATCATTCCGAGCATGAGTGCCCGCCTTTCGCCGAGCCGGGCGGCTACAGGGCCGGTGATCATTGCCTGGGCGAGTGAATGCAGAATGCCAAATGCGGCAAGCGAAATGCCGATCGTGGTCGCGTCCCAGTGAAAGCGATCCTCGCCGAAAATGACCCAAAGCGCGGCCGGCACCTGTCCGACAAGTTGCATGATGAAGAAGACCGCCATCAGGGCGGCGACGACGGTCATGCCCCGGGCCCACCGGAACGAAGCGAGCGGGTTGAGAGCCTCCCGGCGTAACGGCCGGCGTTCGCCTTTGTGCGACTCCGGCAAAAGGAAACAGCCCGTCAGGAAATTGAGGCCGTTCAAGGCTGCCGCGGCGAAGAACGGAGCGTGGGGGGAGAAACCGCCCATCAGCCCACCGAGCACAGGTCCCGCGACCATCCCGAACCCGAAACAGGCGCTCATGAAGCCGAAGTGCCGCGCGCGCTCATCGCCATCAGTGATATCGGCAATATAAGCGCCGGCTACCGCCCCAGTCGCCCCGGTGATGCCGGCCACGATCCGCCCGATATAGAGAACCCAAAGGAAAGGCGCCGTCGCCATGATGGCGTAGTCGACAGCAGCGCCGGCCAGCGAGACGAGCAAGACCGGCCGCCGCCCGAAACGATCCGACAGCGCGCCCAGCACAGGTGCGCAGGCAAATTGCATCAACGCATACAGCGCCAGCAGAATGCCATAGTGGGCGGTGACGTCGTTCGAGTGAACCAGATCGCGCAGGAGGCCCGGCAGCACCGGCATAATCAGGCCGATGCCGACAGCGTCGAGCGCGACAGTGCTCAGAATTACGATCAGGGGTCTGTTGGGTTTCACGTCTGGCCTCCGGACCAGCCTCCGCTGGTCCGATTGAACGCGCGGATTCTTTATCACTGATAAGTTGGTGGACATATTATGTTTATCAGTGATAAAGTGTCAAGCATGACAAAGTTGCAGCCGAATACAGTGATCCGTGCCGCCCTGGACCTGTTGAACGAGGTCGGCGTAGACGGTCTGACGACACGCAAACTGGCGGAACGGTTGGGGGTTCAGCAGCCGGCGCTTTACTGGCACTTCAGGAACAAGCGGGCGCTGCTCGACGCACTGGCCGAAGCCATGCTGGCGGAGAATCATACGCATTCGGTGCCGAGAGCCGACGACGACTGGCGCTCATTTCTGATCGGGAATGCCCGCAGCTTCAGGCAGGCGCTGCTCGCCTACCGCGATGGCGCGCGCATCCATGCCGGCACGCGACCGGGCGCACCGCAGATGGAAACGGCCGACGCGCAGCTTCGCTTCCTCTGCGAGGCGGGTTTTTCGGCCGGGGACGCCGTCAATGCGCTGATGACAATCAGCTACTTCACTGTTGGGGCCGTGCTTGAGGAGCAGGCCGGCGACAGCGATGCCGGCGAGCGCGGCGGCACCGTTGAACAGGCTCCGCTCTCGCCGCTGTTGCGGGCCGCGATAGACGCCTTCGACGAAGCCGGTCCGGACGCAGCGTTCGAGCAGGGACTCGCGGTGATTGTCGATGGATTGGCGAAAAGGAGGCTCGTTGTCAGGAACGTTGAAGGACCGAGAAAGGGTGACGATTGATCAGGACCGCTGCCGGAGCGCAACCCACTCACTACAGCAGAGCCATGTAGACAACATCCCCTCCCCCTTTCCACCGCGTCAGACGCCCGTAGCAGCCCGCTACGGGCTTTTTCATGCCCTGCCCTAGCGTCCAAGCCTCACGGCCGCGCTCGGCCTCTCTGGCGGCCTTCTGGCGCTCCTGCTGCGGCGTCCGCTCGTGGGCCGTGGCGCGGGTCCGCGCGCCGGCCTCGTGCGCCTGGCGCTCGCGGGCGAGGTCCAGGGCGGCCGTCTTCACGTTCTGCCTTGCGCAGATGAGATAGGGGAGCCCGCAGAATTC
>NZ_PZKQ01000106.1:0-11459 GCF_003046645.1 Escherichia sp. MOD1-EC6475
AAGTTGGAGTCATTACCGGTTTCTTTTATCATCGACTTCTTTTAAGGCTTCGTCATAGTCGCGTTTTAGGGCCTCATTAACCAATAGTGTAGATACCTGCTTGGAGCTATAGCTTTCATCGTATGAATTAATGACCATTATTTGATCAGCCGCGACAGGCTGGCCATCTAACGTGACAATTCGTTTTGTTTCACGATCAGGAAAAACATTGTCCTTTGATAGATTGCCTTCTTCAATGTCCTTCAGTGTCTTAGCCAGAGAAGTTTTCAATGTCCCATTGGGCGCATACAAAGAACAAACACCGTCAATGCCATCAAATCTGGTTAAGTCTAACTCCCCCACCAGTTTATTAATGCCGTAACAATTTTCTAACTCCAGCCCAATTTTCATAGCGACTTCCGATATCCTATTAACTCATCAAATCAACCACACGCTAAACCGATCAGCTTGGCTGAGTATGACTGCTCAGGCTTCACGATATTCCGGTGATGAAGTTCCCGCTCCAAGACGGCTTCGATTTTATGCAAATCTACTTCGTGAGCGCTGTTCTTTCCCTTAGCTCTAAACACAGCGTCTATTTGCTTTTCTAAATGAGGTAGCCGGTTACCATCGCCATCGACAGCAAGTTTCATGATGGAGTGAACATTGTGTCCTTTTTCGTTGGCAGCCCTTACTTCCCATACAGAAACGGTTTCACCAGCATTCAGCTCACTGGAATAGAAACCAAGGTATTCAGGATCAAGATTGCGGTATTTATCAAGCTGCTCTGCAATCACGGGATGATCCAAACCAATCAAATGCAATTTTTCTGAATTGGTCGCTTCTTCCCGATCCGTGGTAAACAGCATTTGTTCGAGGCCATCTTTTACAAGGGCAAATTGCTTTTGCCCGCGAATCTCAATGGCTTCACCTTCGTACGGCAAGGCTTTCTGCATAAACCGGATCAGGTCGTCTATGGATTCCCCGGTATCTGATAGTGGTGCGTAGTCATCCAAACTGAAACCGTCCAGATCCTGGAATAGTTCGAATACCGCATCCTTAGCATGACGGGCGTTATCCATAGCCGCCTCAAGCTCCAGCCGTGTGCGTTTCAGCTCTGGGTCTTGCAGTGCCTGCGAATAAAGTTGCTGATAGTTCACCTGCTCCGATAATTGGCCGAGGATCTGTGATCGAAGGTCTTCTTCTACCTGGCCCTTCTCATCCACTTTGCCGAGCGCCTTGGCAATTTCCTCCAGTTTTTCATCCAGCAGCAGGAAAATGCGACCTTCAATGGTGTCACCCAAAACAAGGTTATAAACCTGCGCAGTATCTCGCTGTCCATAGCGGTGAATACGACCAATGCGCTGTTCCATATCCATTGGATTCCACGGCAGGTCAAAGTTAAACAGCACCCGAGCATGTTGCAGGTTGATACCTTCTCGACCGGCTGCTGTACAGATCATTACGCGAGGGCCATTGGCCTGTTTGAAGCGCCGTTCTGCCGCGAGCTTACTTCCGTGATCACCACCTTTAAGCACAACCACACCTTGGCCTGGATACGCTTTTTCAATCTGCTCTCCCAGCATTTCCACCGTACCCAGATAGGTTGCAAATATCACAATGCGCTCCTCTGGATTTTGCTGCCACAGCACGCCCAAAGCCCCAATGAGTTTATCTACTTTAGTTTCACGGGATGAAGGGAATAGTCCCAGTAGTTCTTTAATGCGGAATCGCTCTTCGGGCAGGGCGTATGCCACAGCATCCATAGCCGCATCTTCAGCGGCGGCTGTTTCCAGTTCATCGGTAAAAGTATCGGATGCAGCGGCCAGCTGCTCTTCATTGATCTTTTTGAGGAGGCGACGCTTGATGTCATTCAATATACGGTCTATCTCAAGGTCAGAAAGACGGTCATGACCTAAATCGAACTCAACGCGAATCTGTTCTTTTGCCTCATTAAAAGCAAAGTCTCTGGCGTCGATGTCGAGATTTTCATCGTGCATCAAACCCTCATGAACAGTCAGGGCCAAAAGTCTTCGTCTCAAGGTGCGATGCACAGCGGCAAAGCTGGACGCCGCAATCTTTTGGAAGATCGTCATTACAAAGCCCAGTGCCGTTCCTTTCCCGCCTTGCTTCTTCGCCAGAGCAAAACCGTCGCGCAGGTATTCATTCAAGGCGTTATAGAAATCGCGCTCCTGGTCTGACATCGAAAAGGCTTCGGTATGCACCCAGCGTCTGGCAAATAGCGTGGAGCCATCGGCTTTACAGGCGTCGGCTTTGGTACGGCGGAAGATGATTGGATTCAGGCGATGACGTTCTTCCACCATCTCTGTTTCACTGGAAAACAAAGTGGGGTCAAGCAAATCAATCAGCTTCCAGAAACGGAAATGATCGCCCTGATGTGGTGTGGCCGACAGCAGAATCATATCCCTACTGTGGTCACGTAAGGCTTCTGCCAGTTTGTAGTTCTGGGTCTTGCGGGTTTTGCCACCTTGCTTATAGGCTGTGCAGTGATGCGCTTCATCAAAAACAATCAAATCCCAACGGGGTGCTTCGAGTATTTTCTTGATTCTTGCTGGACGCTTTAAGGTGTCGATACTGGCAATCAGCAGGTTATGTTTAGCAAACGCATTACTGCGCCGGTCGCTGACGTCACCTTCGCGGCCGAACACTTCAAAATTCAAATTGAAAACTTCATTCAGCTCGCGGTGCCAGTTGTTAACCAGACCCGCCGGAACAACCATCAAAGCCCGGTTCAGTTCGCCACGACTGGCCAATTCCCGCAACACTAATGCGGTTTCAATGGTTTTCCCCAAACCCACTTCATCGGCAATCAGAAAACGACGCGGGCTCGCGCAGGCAACCCTATGAGTCAGCACTACCTGATGGGGTAGCAAATCAATCTTGGCTGAAGTCAGCGAGCTAGCTGAATCCTGAAGGGGTAATTCATGCGCTTTCCAGGAGAGCCATGCTTTCGTGTCGCTATCGGTATGGCTGCCAATACTGGCCACCACGCGCTCATTATGGCTAAGTGCCGCCACCAGGGTGCTGACGGGTACTTGTCGCTCACCCTGGGGAAAGAATACACGGACGTAGCCACCCGCAGTCGAGATAACAACACCTTGGCCAAATTCAAAATGGCTGACGCGTTCGCCAGGTTGAAAAATCATGGTTACCCCTATTAGCTGATCCGCTCCAGGTATAAACCCAGCCATTCGTTCGTTTTTCCGCCAGAGGTCGATTCAATCCGGCGCACATCTTTTTGTGCGCCGTTCCAGATGCATTGCCCCAACGGGAACATCTGGGCATCGTATTTACCGGCCAAGCACCAGTGGTAGGTACTAGTGGTAAGATCTTCCTTCCAGCGCCCCTGATCCGGCATCCAGAAAATCAACGCGGCATCGGCATGGTTCTGAAAGTCGTAGATCATTTCGTAAATCTCGGATTCCAGCCATTCCAGTGCATCTTCTGGTGACAAAGCGTCTACGGCTACGTCCAACCCTGCGACGTATAAGCCATCGTCATTCAGCAGAGGCATATCGTCCGGCCAGCCCGCTTCGTAATAGCCGATGAACTGACGCAGACTGATCACCTGACTTGCAGCATTTAATTCAGCCAGTGTTTTGCCACACCAAAGCACTGAGACACCGCGTCGCTTCCATTTGTCGTTGGTCAGCACATCGCTCATATTTCATCTTCCATACCAAACAATGATATTTGTTCCTGCATAACCTGCTGATGATCTGCTTCCCATCTATTAAACAATTGCCTTGCCAAAGTGCAGGCACTGCGCATAGATGAGTCAGCTCCGTTGTGAACAAGCCAATCTAATAGATGACCTAATGCCGGGTGAGGCTTAAAGTTATCATCCAGAATTTTCTTGGTATTGATACCGCTTTCCGGATAACAGGCCCCCACAAGCAACATGGCCTGATCAAAGTCGCGGCTCACGCTGCGACTGCTGGCCATTCGCTCTTGCGCAATTTCTAGTGGCGAGCGCCAATGAAAGGCTTTTGGTCGAGTGGTTTCCGTCGCCCAGCCCAAAGCGATAAAAGTAGAGGGCGCTATACCACTACCGCGCAGGAATTTCTGCATCTGATCGCGTTCGACAGAAGGTTGGCGTGCAAAAATACGCAGAAACTGGCGCGTGTTTGGCTCACATACCACCGGGGTACCACCCGATTCAGATTCCGACTGGTCATCCAGAATCTGGTTGATCCCCACGAGAGCTTCGTTAACGGTGAATTCGCGGCCTTCTTCAACATACACCTGGCCATAGTGGCGTGAGAAATACTCCAAAGCCTTCCCACGCTTAATCACCTGAATGTCGGCTACCGGCAAGCCCTCTGATTGGTGATATTCCAACAGCCGTTGCAGCTGACGCACGTCGGCAAGAATCTTACGACGCAGGCGTGCCCAACTGATCTTGCTAGGCGCTTCAGTGCGCTTACGGCACACATGAATGATGTCATACTCAATTGTCTTGGAACCAAACTCCCCCTTGCCCTTAGTTTCATCACTGCGGATAGGGTACGTTGCTTCCAGGTAGTAACCCGCGTCAAACAAGCTCTCCAATACATCCACCCAAGGCTCGTCTTCGCTGTGATGGAAGGTAAATGCCAAAATGCCACCCGGTTTCAGCAAGCGATTCGCCTCGCGCCAACATTCGGTCAGCAGGCGCTTATAAAACGCATCCGGGTCATCTGGGTGGCGTGCTTTGTTAGAAACAGCTTCCAGCGTCTTTGGCGTGTATTCTCCAGCGTAAACCTCTGGGTATTTATCTTTCAGCAGCAGACGTAGCCACACATAGAAGAAATCCGCTAATTCGGCGTAGTGCAGCAAGCCACCAAATGGTGGATCGGTAATGACGAGATCATACGACTGATCGGCATACTGCTTTAATTCCGTCGATGAGCCGCAGGTCACTAAGGTACCCGGCAGCACAGGGTCGTTGGGCATGGCCTTTGAGCTTTTACCGCTCACCAATTTGCCAATGTCGGCGGACATATTGGTTAACATCTCGTTCGAGACGGTTTCCCATGGCTGCTTGCACCACTCCAACCCCTTAAGAGTGTTTGCCCGGCAGGATGACCAGTTACCACGACCAAGATCTGAAAAAACCGAGTTTTCAATCACGGTTGATTTGGGATGATAATTGTTGTTGCTAAACATTGGTTCAGGGGTGTCCCGCTGAGGGTTCCAAAAGCAAAACATATTCTGATTGCGCAAATACTGCTGAAATGCACCCAAAACTATTTCTTTACTGGTGTCGCTGAAGCCATGAGATGTATCAATAGCCTTGAGAATTTGTGCATGAATCAGAAGCTGAAGCGGGTTAAACATGGTATTCCAGTGCGTAAAACCATGATTAGGAACGCCGCCTTGCAGGTGGTGTGTCATAAATCCATAGGGCAATTCGGATTCGGGCCAATAACCCCGCAAATCCGAATTTTTCCTATTCTCCCACTCAGATACCGCCAGATTTTGTCTTTTGGCAGCATTGCCGTCAGCTGGAACAAAGTAGCGGCCGTTGTATGGTGCACCTGTTGCATCACGTCCAGGTGAATAACACTGCAATACATAGGCAGCCATTGGGCCGGTCTGGCCAGAAGCTTTAATGCTGTCGAGAACATCTTGTTGACGACCGCAAGTGCTTTCCTGACAGGTGAAATTAGACTTTTTAGGAATAGTGCCTTGCTGAGTGTTTATCACCAAACCTGAATCAGGGCAGGTAATTTCTTCGGGCAATTTACCCCGTACTTCCAGCAGCTTAAGTGTCTTTGTTCTGTGCAGATTCCAACGCTGCGTTGCTTCCACCTCACTAAGGGAGGTGCCGCCAAATATTCCTGTTTCGTCTGCTTTTGAAGAACCTTTCAGCCAATCAGGGTGAACAAGCAGAGACAAATCAACCTTTTTATTTTTACTCATCTTCTTGAGTAAGCGCGAAGACTCTCCCTTCTGCGCTGCCGCCTCATCACGATATTGATGCTGGCAATGAGGGCACTGGTAGTTTCCAGTATCATCCATAATGGCGTAAGGAGCTTCTGAATCGCTTACGACCAGGGGAACATCGGGAGCCATGCGAGCTTCCTGGCGCTCAAGATCAAAGCTTGAACCGCAGTGTTGGCACTCAACATCTTGCCAGGTTTTAACCGAGAGGGATTTTACCGCTACTACTGGAGAGGTCATCAATGGAGTACGGTGACCGCATCCAGGAGCAGCACAAGGGCCATGTTTAGCCCAGAAGGTATAAATAACCTCCGGGCCTTCGTAATCGAAGTCTTTGCGTTCTTCGGGGGTCAGAGCCAGCGGATCAAAATCATCGCCCATGACTTTGCCAGTAGAACGCTGTGTCCATTTGCCTTTTTCGCCATCAGGGCCTTCGCAAGCGTAAAACGGCATGATCTGGGGTTTTACTTCCCGTTCGATGTGATCAAACAGTTTGTTCACTTCATCCAGATCGACATCAGCCAGTTCGTTTTTTACAACCAGCCAGGCAACCGGGTTGAGATCGTTGCCTGTCATCTGCATGCCGAGCCGCGCACCTTCTACCAATGTGGTACCGCCCCCCATGAAAATGTCAGCCACTTTCAATTTTCTGAATGCTTGGTTGTCCTGGTGATTGGCGTAGTAGTTGTCCCAAACCAATTTGGCAGATTCGGATGGTTCATCGGGCGCTTTGGTGGCAGCTGCAATCAACATAGAGCGGAACACGCTGGAGCGGCGACGTGCCCACCACTTACTCATCTGGTAGATGGGCTTGCCCGCATTACCTTCAATCTGCGCGATCTGGTTGATTGGCAGAATCGGGAAATCAACCTCAAGGCAGGTTAAGGGGCGATTAGGGTCAGAAAAATCGACCGATTCCAGTTGTGCTTTTTTACCAGCACTAACGGCCTCTGCCACCAATTCTTCTGTCAGTTCTGCTTTCGTTTTGTTAGATGCCATAAAAATACTTATCCAAAGGCCAGCACAGGATGCTGTCCATTAATTATTCGGTTTCGACAGTTCGATAAAGGGTACGGCCACTTCTAACAAGCTCAGTCCACCATGGGCCAAGCTTGGATAGCCGCCTTGTGAACGCCATTTTTTTCGGCCCAGCACAATGTTCCAGTTGCCATGCTGTGTTGTCAGTACCTGAGATAATGGCGGTACCCAATGCTGTTCGGTTTTTGCGTCTTCCACTTCGCTGTTGCGGCCAGACTTGAATTGACCTTTCAGATAGGCTTTTTGATCTTCAGGGTAAACATCTGGAAACAACGCGGGGTTTGAATACCCATGGTCGGCAGTAATAACCAGACGACGGCCCGTGGCCAGTTTGTCGATGAAGGCCCAGAATTCATCGCCGGTTAATACAGCGGCAGCTTCTTTAGCCAACACCCGATAACCGGCCCCCTGCTCTGCCAGGTGATGCATGCGTTCATCAGGCCAGTGATGCCAGAAAATAATATTCGGGTCAGCCTTGATCAGAGATGCACAATCCACCCATGGCAAGTCGGTGGACTCAGTAAAAGCTTCAGGGAAAGCTGCGCTATTACCCTGGTTGTTCTGCAATCTGGTGCGCTGCCCAAACCCCATGGCCCGAGCAAACGGCGTGGTATCACCGGGTAGCTCAGAGGCGGTCGCACCGGCACTGTGAATGGTGTAGCCGCGTTGCTGCGCACTTTCGAGAATCCAGGGCGCTTCGCGGAGCGACAATGCATCAAGAATCAGGATGGCTTTCGGTGTTGTCTGGCGTTGCCAGAATGCTTTCAGAGCATCTGCCGTTTTTGGCGAAGCACTCTCGAACGATACCCACAGATCCCAGGCACTGCCTGCCAACACGTCATCCAAGGGTTTGATGGCTCTATCCCGTTCGGTTGTTTTTGCATCCGCCAGATCCTGCCTGATCGGTTCTGCAAACAGGGGCCAGAGGGCCGAAAAAATTTTCGGCCATGCTTCCTGTGCGGGTAGTCTGTGTATATCAGCGATCAGTGACTTATCCATATGCTTTCGCTCGTCGATTATTGTTCTTTATCCAAATCCAGAGAGTAAGTAACACCATCCGGTAAGTTTTTCAGCAGATGCTCTAACTGTGCACCAGTGAGCTGCGAGGTAGACAATTTTACGTCCTTCACCTGACTGCCTTTGTTAATGCCCCATTGTTCAAGCTTACCGAGCAAGCTCAATGTGGAAGTATTCTGGGCGCTGTAATGAGCAACGAAGCCGCCACTGGAACCACCGAATAGCGATCCCGGCGTTGGTGTCGTATCAGATGCTGTGCCGCCATTGCCTAAGCTTGCGGTTGACTCTTTAACACCACCGGTAGTGAATTCTTCTGGCACGCCTGGAACAGGCTGAACAGGGACAGAACCGCCTGAGCCAACAGAGCCCCCGGGCAGATGCAGTGTTGTATCATCCAGATCTTTACCACTACCCAGCTTCCCACGTACTCGCAACCAAGCATCTTCCGTGGTTTCTGACGGCTTTTTCTCGTACAGACTGCCTTTGGCGTTGATGGCAATTTTGCCTTCTGCACAGGCTCGGCCAATACGCTCTTTAACCGCTGTTTCACCCAACCAGGGAATGCTTTCTGCACCTTTTGGGGCTGGTTCTTTCAGCTGTTCGATGAGGTCGGCCACGCTACGGCTATTGGTTGCGGCATCAAGCAACATGGTGTCGAATTCTTCTGGAATGAACAGCTCGCTGCGGATTTTCTCATCCAGCTTTTCAAGGATCTGTAACCCTTCTGCGCCATGCTGTGAAATCTCAAACTCGCATTGAGATGGGTCTGCGAAATTCCACACGACCAAGACTGCAAAACGATCAAAGCGGGATTGCAACTGCTCACGCAGTTCCTTCTGGTACTTCAGATGCAATTGAGCGTACTCACGCTCGGAGTTTTTCCAATCGCTAGCGAGATAAACCGCACGGGCTAATACCAGCAAAGACTTATCGTAGAAAATGTCGCCAGTACCCACGCGTGGTAGCAGGAAGCGCACAGTGTTTCTTGCCTTTGCAACATGCGTCTTCAACCATTCTCCCAGCTCTTTGTTGTCCAGCGACGCCTTGGGCATAACAATCACTGGAATCCGGTTATCCCAATGCTGAGGATGGTCTTTTTCTTCAATATCCGCCCATGGCGCAGTGCGCCATTGCTTCTTTAAGACAATGGTTCGATAAATATTCGACTGATTGCCATCCCCAACCAAGGCGTAACGAATCTCTTTGGCGAGGTGTTCTACATCCTCATCCTTTTGAAAGAGCTTGTCGTTTTTAGCATGTGCTAACAGCTTGGCCTGTGGATTCACCTCGTTCTTGAAGACCAAACGGTTGGCTTGGCGGTGAATGTTGAAGCTGTTGTCCTCGATGACTGCAAGCTCAGCGGCAAACAGGTTGTCATCAATCGCTTTGCACTCGGTAATATCCAGCTGCAACTCTGACGGTTCTGCACCGGCATGATTCTCCAGTGACAGGGAACGAAGCCAGAGAGCGGAAAGAATGGGCTCAAGATGTGGCACCTGAGCAGCAGGTACACCGTTTTTAACAGCTTCGAGGTTGCGCAGTGCATTCTCACGCAAATCCCGATGCAGCTGACTCGCTACCGAATCCAGTAGTGAGGTAACGCCTGATTTTTCACTGGTTAAGCTGAAGTTGGCAGGCGTAAGTATGGCTGTGTCGTCACCAGACTCCTTAAAAACATCTACCAGAATACGCAAGAGATCGCGTGTCTCTTGAGTTTCGGTTGCGATCAGCACCTGATCGTCCAGCAATTGCAGGAGTCTTGGCGAGTAAGGCCAGGCCTCGATAAATTGCTGTCTATGTTTTTCATGCTCGGAGCCTGAGATATGACTCAAACGCAGGAATTCATCCACATGAGTTTTGATCAGTGAAGCAATATCAGGCTCTGGAATGTTCATCCGGTTTTCGAAGATCCGATAGAGCAACAAGCGCTGCCTGTCTCGTTTGGCTTCTGGCCCTTTAAAATCAATCCGTACGGGGTTCACACGGAATAGCTGCTGCGCTGCGTCGGAGTTACCTTCGCGCACGGATACGACAAGTGTCAGAAGTTCTGGGTGCTTTTCAGATATTTCCGAGAGGATTTGAATGAAGTTAAATGCCCATGTCTTACGCTTATACTGGTTGGAGTTTGTTAAGCCTTCAAACCACGTCTGAAATTCATCCAGAATAAGGATGAATGGCTTATTCTCTGCCATTTCCAGAATCAGGTCATAACCAGGCACTTCCGTGCCGTGCACCTCCCACTTGGCTTTAATGATATTGCCATGCGGATGCTGGTCGAACAGAACATCCCATACATGCTTATAGCGTTGCAGGTGCAAGCTTTCGGTAATGACATGCATGCCATACTGTAATTTGAGACCTGCAATGTCAGGATTTTTCAGTCGGGCAGACCAGTCATTCAACCAGTTTACTGTTGCATCCTTATCCTGATGCATATGTGACAGTGCGGCCATAAGGTGTGATTTACCTTGGCCCCTCGCACCGATAATTACAACAGGCTCAGCCCGGCCAGCTTGTACAGCTTCCACAGTCTTGAGCATGTCGATTGAAGGGTAAGTGATCTTCAGAAATTCACTTGCAGACTTATCGAGCGCACCGGTGCCATTCCGGTTATGCATTTCGATCATCGTTCCTTTAATACGACGACCAGAAAACTCCTCACGTAACTTCAGTCCTAGCATGGTTAGCTCTCTTTATTGCTTGATGTTTGGTTGTGTTGCTGCGCTATCCATATATCTATCTCTTCTTTCTTAAAACGCCACGAGGTACCCACTTTGAACGCTGGGATCTTTGCTGCTGTGGCCATGCGATAGACAGTACGCTCGTTGAGCTTGAGGTACGACGCGACATCCTTGACGGTCATTATTTGCTCACTCATGTTTGTTGTCCGCAGTTAGTACAGTGTTTTGTCAGCTTGTCGGAATAGTACAAGAATATCACCTTATGAACAACAATATCACTAAATGTCAAGTCATGATTTGCTTACAGCAAGCCCCAATGAACCAGCTCCCGGACAGGGACATCGTAAAAATCTTGAGTAATACGATTCTGGATAGTGTCATCGTCCAGGTACTTCGCCAGCTTTTTAACGACGCTCACCGGGTGCCGTTTCAGTTCAGCGGTGATCTGCCGAACAGTGCAGGCATAGTCGATCATGTCGTAAAGAACCTCTTCGTCTACCTTGCTCCAGGTTTTTCCGAAGTTCTCCGGGAATTGAAGCTGATGTAGTGAAGTGGTCAACAAAAACTGGCCACCGCGTTAGAGTTTTTCCAGTATCGGTTTTCTGATTCGTTTGGCGGTAACCCACCATTATATTCGTGCGGTCTTAGTGCGCTGTAATATCCAACGATATAGTCCGTTATTGCGTGAGCTGCATCGCTGGGTAATGACTCCAACTTACTGATAGTGTTTTATGTTCAGATAATGCCCGATGACTTTGTCATGCAGCTCCACCGATTTTGAGAACGACAGTGACTTCC
>NZ_PZKQ01000107.1:0-787 GCF_003046645.1 Escherichia sp. MOD1-EC6475
TTAAGGGATACTGGCGGCATAAAACCCCATGAGCGTAAGCGGGCTGTAGCTCACCTGACACTGTCTGAGCGCGAGGAGATACGAGCTGGTTTGTCAGCCAAAATGAGCATTCGTGCGATAGCTACTGCGCTGAATCGCAGTCCTTCGACGATCTCACGTGAAGTTCAGCGTAATCGGGGCAGACGCTATTACAAAGCTGTTGATGCTAATAACCGAGCCAACAGAATGGCGAAAAGGCCAAAACCGTGCTTACTGGATCAAAATTTACCATTGCGAAAGCTTGTTCTGGAAAAGCTGGAGATGAAATGGTCTCCAGAGCAAATATCAGGATGGTTAAGGCGAACAAAACCACGTCAAAAAACGCTGCGAATATCACCTGAGACAATTTATAAAACGCTGTACTTTCGTAGCCGTGAAGCGCTACACCACCTGAATATACAGCATCTGCGACGGTCGCATAGCCTTCGCCATGGCAGGCGTCATACCCACAAAGGCGAAAGAGGTACGATTAACATAGTGAACGGAACACCAATTCACGAACGTTCCCGAAATATCGATAACAGACGCTCTCTGGGGCATTGGGAGGGCGATTTAGTCTCAGGTACAAAAAACTCTCATATAGCCACACTTGTAGACCGAAAATCACGTTATACGATCATCCTTAGACTCAGGGGCAAAGATTCTGTCTCAGTAAATCAGGCTCTTACCGACAAATTCCTGAGTTTACCGTCAGAACTCAGAAAATCACTGACATGGGACAGAGGAATGGAACTGGCCAGACATCTAG